>CAYSWP010000007.1:4154-11450 GCA_964434795.1 uncultured Desulfobacteraceae bacterium
GAAAAGGGAAAAGAGAAAATAGATGACGCATTTAAATGACAGTGTTTTTCCTAATTTCCCTGCTTGCGGGATCTTCGACAAGTTTCAGATTTCACTGCCAAGATACAAAATCAATCCCCTATGTCGCGGGATGAAATACTTTTAGTTTGTATATTGCTTTAGCAGAGAGCCCAAAGACTTTGCTTCAGAAAGGTTAAAAAATCAAGTTTTGAAAGAATAGGTAAGGCCTGTCAGTTTTCATAAAAATGAACGATAGAGATGAATGCATCGGCATTTAAGCTTGCTCCTCCAATTAGCGCACCGTCTATATCAGGCTGGGTCATAAGCTCCTTAACATTGTCAGGCTTAACGCTCCCCCCGTAAAGTATCTGGATATCCTGGCCTGCATCATTACCGATATTTTCCATTATCCAGTTCCGTATGAAACTATGCACTTCCTGTGCCTGTGCAGGGGTAGCTGTTTTTCCAGTACCTATGGCCCATACCGGCTCATAGGCCAGAATTAATTTCTTATGTGATTTTCCTTGATTGCAAATGGTGTCGAGGGATTCATTTAACTGGGTTTTTATAATATCAAATGTTTTTCCTTCCTCTCTTTCATCTAAATTTTCTCCAATGCATACTAT
Organism: uncultured Desulfobacteraceae bacterium; assembly: GCA_964434795.1. Lineage (GTDB taxonomy): Bacteria > Desulfobacterota > DSM-4660 > Desulfatiglandales > B25-G16 > M55B121. Next base: position 4,781 of record CAYSWP010000007.1, read on the forward strand.
AGGCGTAAGTTCAGCATTAATTGCCGCGCCAAACTTTTTATTTACAATAGCGCTGGATTCATAAAAGAGAGATCGTCTCTCTGAATGGCCTAAGATTACATGTGTGCAACCTGCCTCCTTAAGCATTAAAGGGGAGATTTCACCTGTAAAGGCGCCGCCTTCCTCCCAATGCATATTTTGACCTGCAATCAGAATATCCGTCTCAGCCAACAATTCGTAGGCTAATGATAAGGCTGTGAAAGGTGGCGCAATAAGCACGTCTACCTTGTTAAAATTTGTTTCAGTCCTCTTTACCGCTATCAGGAGCTCTCTTGCATCATCAAGAGATAAATTCATTTTCCAGTTGGCTGCCATCAGGAATTTTCTATTTTTCACTATATTGCTACCCTAAAGTTTTTCCTATATATACAGCAAGGTCTACAAGCCTGTTAGCATACCCAAACTCATTGTCATACCAGGCTAAAATCTTGATCATATCATCCCCCACAGACATGGTTGACAGTGCATCCACTACAGTTGATTCAGTAATACCATTAAAATCAGTAGAAACAAGAGGTTTATCACAATACCCAAGTATTCCCTTGAGGCTTCCCTCAGATGCATCCTTAAAGGCCTTATTGATTTCTTCTGCAGATGCAGGCTTACTGACCTGAACTACGAGATCAGTTGCGGAAACATTAGGTGTAGGGACCCTTAAGGCCATCCCCTGTATCTTTCCCTCTAATTCAGGGATGACGAGAGAGATTGCCTTTGCCGCCCCTGTAGTAGTGGGTATCATGGAAAGCGCCGCCGCTCTGGCCCTCCTGAGATCGCTGTGTGGGAAATCAAGAAGTCTCTGATCAGAGGTATAGGAATGGACCGTTGTCATGAAGCCTTTTTCAATTCCAAAATTCTCTAATAAAATTTTACACATAGGAGCAAGGCTATTTGTTGTGCATGATGCATTTGAAATAATATTATGCTCTCTCGGGTTATATTGTTCATGGTTGACACCTATTACTACGGTTATATCAGGGTTAGTTGCCGGCGCCGAAATAATTACCTTTTTTGCGCCGGAATTTAGATGTTTGGTTGCCTGGGTCTTTTCCCTGAAAAGCCCTGTGCACTCAAGGACTATATCTATGCCAAAATCTCTCCACGGCAGTGTATTAGGGTCTTTTTCAGATGTGACCCTTATGTTCTTTCCGTCAATGATAATATTATCTTTATCTGCGGTTATCTCCGGTTTGAGTGTTCCGTGAACTGAATCATACTTAAGTAAATGCGCAAGCGTATGTGGGTCAGTAAGGTCATTTAATGCAACAATTTCAATATCATCCCTTTCGTACGCTGCGCGAAAAGCCATTCTACCTATACGTCCAAAACCATTTACCGCCACCTTAACTGCCATTTTAGTCTCCTTTGCGTTTACTTTTTACAATATATTAATATGTGATTATGGGATCGTGTTTTTGCCTTCTGTAGGTCTAATTACCGTTAGGTGTGAGCAATTCGCTGGCTAAAGATATACTACGAAGTCCAGCATTTTTAGCTATATCTGCTATTTTTTGTAAATTTTGTCCCTTTCGGTTATGAGAAATTGCTATTACCATAGGTAAATTTATACCTGTGACGATTTCTATTGTGTTTTTTTTCAGAAAAGAAAGCGCCACATTTGACGGCGTTCCTCCAAACATATCCGTCAAAACAAGAACACCTTCACCTTGATCCAGAAATGATATTTTTTTTTCAATTATTTTTCGTAATTTTTCAGAATCCGTGATATCATCAATAGAGATGCATTCTACTGCCTCAACAAGTCCTGCAATTGTTTCAGCTGCCTCAATAAAATCCTTTGCAAGCTTACCGTGTGTAATTAATAGCAAACCAATCATAGAATACCTTAAAACTCCTCATCATTGTCAATGATGATATTATAGATTTCTTCCTTTGATTTTGCTTCTATCAAACGTCGTCTGAAATTTCCGTTTTTTAACATTCTTGATATCTTAGCCAGGGACTTTAAGTGAATGCCTGCTGCATCTTCAGGGGCAAGCAAGAGAAAAAAAAGATATGCCGGTTTACTGTCAATTGAATCAAAATTCAAACCATTGTTGCTTCTTCCAAAAGAAATCAACATCTTATTCAATCCCTTCAGTTTTCCATGAGGTAATGCCACGCCATCGCCTATTCCAGTACTTCCTAATCTCTCACGCTCTAACAATACATGAAGCAATGTTGACTTATCCAAATATGTCTCTTGCTCAGTGATAATCTGTGTAAGTTCTTCCAACACTGCCTTTTTATCACCGGCCTTAAGATCGTCAATGATAAACCGAGGGCTGAATATTTCTGAAAGTTTCATTCTTGCGCTCTTTGCATTATCTAATATGTCTGTAACTATTCAGGTTGTTAGACTGAAGGTTGAAGTATTTCAACCAACTCGTAATGATTGAAGCAAACCATTCAAAACCTTTTCTGTTTCGATAATTGTTGGTTCAATCAGAGATACATCATCGTTGAGCACAAAGACCATCGGAAACCGCGCGGTCACCTGATAGACCAATTATGCCAATTCATCAGCTAACTCAAATGCACGGAGTTTTGTGTGATTACGCATAATGTGTTCCTATAAGCCTTCCACCTTCAGTCTATCCACCTTGAGTAGTAACGCCTTTCATTAATCACCTTCCAGGGGTAATAAAAATGTCTACAAAAGGTTTTTTCCCTGTTTTCAAGTTTCTATAAGTCCTAAATTACCATCTTTTCGTTTGTAGATAACATTGATTTTCTTAGATTTAAAATTGGTAAAAACAAGAAAGTTTCTCTTGGATAATTCTAATTGCATTACAGCCTCATCTATATCCATTGGTTTTGTGTCTGCTCTTTCTGTTTGAACTACCCTTGTTTCTGACTCAGCCAGCTTTTCCTGACCTTCTATGTCAACGTCTAAGAAATTTTCACCCTTAATATTATCCGGCTTGTGCTCTCTTTTTCGTGACAGAAGCCTTCTTAGCTGTTCCTCTATTTTGTCCATTGTCAGATCAACAGAGGAATACATATCTCCGCTCTCATTTGTTGCTTTAATCTTGTTGCCGTCTATAGAAAATGTCATATCGGCAATGTGCCTGAATTTTTCTACCTTAAGGACAATATTTGCATCAATAGGAGAATCAAGGTACTTTTTTACCTTGTAAACTTTTTCCTCTACATAAGACTTTAGCTCTTTTGATGGTTCCATATGTCTAAAAGTAACATTTATATCCACTATATCACCTCCAAAGAATTTGGATAATTAACAAAAAAATATATGAAAGTCAAACATCTATAACTATCTTTAACAACCCTCATAAAAAACTTTTCATGGTTTTATCGGTATACATACACCTTAGATGTAAGTATTTTTTCTCCGATTTGATGGAAGAATTTTCAGAGCTTCCCTGTACTTAGCCACTGTTCTCCTCGCTATGTTTATATTGGACCTTTTTAAAATATCAACTATAATTTTATCACTAAAAGGCTTAGATTTATTTTCATTTTTTATTAAATCTTTAATTTTTTCCTTGACGCTCAAAGAGCCGATTTCATCCATTCCATCAAGAGATTGGACGCTACTGTTTAAAAAGTATTTGAGCACAAAAACGCCAAAAGGGCTATACATATATTTGTTATTCATAACTCTGCTTACAGTAGATTCGTGCATATTGATATCTTCGGCTATATCTCTTAAGACCATGGGTTTAAGAGAAGATGGTCCAAATCTAAAAAAATCACCTTGAACCTTAACAATGCTTTCAGAAACCTTATATATTGTCTTTTGTCTTTGATGGATACTTTTTATTAACCAGGAGGCGCCTTTTAACTTATCACGAATATATTCTCTCGTGTCTTTCGTTAAATCATCCTTTTTAGACAAGGTATCTTTGTAAAAATTGCTTATCCTGAGCTTTGGAAGGCCATCTTCGTTTAAAACAATAACAAATTCCTCTCCAATTTTGTACACATATACATCAGGTATTACGTATATAGTTTCATCATCATTATAAAAACGACCTGGTTTGGGTTCTAAAGAAGATATAAAGGAGACTGAGTCCAAGACCTCTTCCAATGAGGAATCAAGCTTCCTGGCAATTTCCCGATACTTCCTTTTTTCAAGTTGCTCCATATGGTCAGTTAGAATTTTTTCTACTATACTTCCTCCTAACCCCTGAAACCGAACCTGTATCAAAAGGCATTCTTGAGCGTCTAATGCACCAACACCAACAGGATCAAACTCATGTATTTTATTCAGGACCCTTAATGCATCCTCCCTGGATTTTCCAGTAGAGTTAACTATACTATCAATAGATTCCGTGAGGTAGCCATCAGGGTCTATGCTGCCAATAATATATCTTCCTATCTCTTTTTGCGTTTCATCAAGATCGCTTAGCTGTAATTGCCATACAAGATGCGAGCAAAGACTTGTTTTTGGGGTAGCTATATTCTCAAAAGTGGTTTTTTCTTCTGAATTATCACGAGGCGGGCTTGCCCAGGCGGTATTATATTCAGAAATATAGGATTCCCAATCAAAATCTTCACCAATAGTCTCTTTTACTGTTACCTCAGGCAAAGATTCCTCATCAGAAAGCTCCTTCTTCTTTTCCTCTTCTAAGGGCTTTTCTATCATCTCATCAACTGGAATCTCCTCCAGCAAGGGGTTTAGTTCAAGTTCTTGGTCTATAGTTTGACAAAGTTCTAATCTGGTGAGCTGTAAAAATTTAATGGCCTGCTGAAGCTGAGGGGTCATTATTAATTTTTGACTCAATTTTAATGATTGCTTAAGTTCTAACGCCATAATATAATTTACAGATTAAAATTATCCCCTAAATAAACAGACTTTACCATTTCGCTTGCTGCAATTTTTTCAGGTTCCCCGGATTCTATGATTGCGCCCTCATTTATAATATATGCGAGGTCACATGCGTCCAATGTTTCCCTTACATTATGATCTGATATTAATATACCCAGATTTTTTTCTTTAAGTCCAGCAACAATTTCTTTAATATCAGCTATAGCCATTGGATCAATTCCTGCAAACGGCTCATCAAGTAAAATAAATTTTGGGCTTGTTATCAATGCCCTTGTAATCTCAAGCCTTCTTCTCTCACCTCCAGAGAGAAGACAGGCCTTTTGCCCGGCTAAATGGCCTATATTTAATTCATCTAAAAGGGAATGAAGAAACTCCTTTCTTTCCTGTAGCGGTGTGTTTACGATCTCCATAATCGCTAAAAGGTTTTGTTCAACAGTCAGTTTTCTGAATACAGACGGTTCCTGTGATAGATAACTTATGCCCTGACGGGCCCTTTTATACATCGGCTCATTGGTAATGTTTTTTTCATCTAAAAATATTTTTCCGTCCCTGGCCTTAATCAGGCCAACTATCATATAAAATGTAGTAGTTTTACCGGCGCCGTTAGGACCAAGGAGACCAATAATCTGACCTCTGTGGACCTTTAAATTAACCCCCCTTACAACCGCCTTTTTCCCATAAAATTTCACCAGGTCTTTTACCTCTAAACAACCTTTATTATCACCTCCCATCACTGTTTGCCGCCGTGCTTTTTAGGAAATATAGTAGCCTGCACCCTTTTTGAATCATTACCTTCTATTATGCTTCGGTCTTCATTTAAAAATATAGTTATGCGATGCCCTTCTATAAAGTCCGGTCCCTGTTGAACTCGGGGATTTTCAGTGAGAACAGCCTTGCCCTCATTCTCATAAAAGATCACCTTTCCTGCCGTTGCCTTATTACCATCAGGAATATTAATGGTGACATTGCCAAAGGCTACGATTTTTTCAATTCGATTAGAGCCTACGGAAGATTCATTTTTTTCATTAGTATTACGATAGTATACTATCATCCTATCACAATTCACTGCCATATTATCTTGCACTGCCTTTACACTGCCTACAAACACAATCGTTTTTTTCTTTTGATCAACCTCGAGGGTGTTTGAATTTATAATAATCGGACTTGTGTTAGAAATTTTCTTTAGCTTTAACTCTTCCTGTGAATACGAAATTGCATAGGGAGGAGATAGTAACATAAAATTAATGGCAGTGCTGATATAAAGAATAAATATCAAAATCCTCATTTGTAGGACTCTCCGATTATAAATGTTGTACGTACATTCCTTTTGATAATAAATTTTTCTCCTTTAATGTCAGCATGAAGACCGTCGCCTATTACTGTAAAGAAAGGGCCCGTTACCTTTACAGGATCATCAGTTTCCACAGACTCATTTTTTTGATTATACGATAATTGATCTGTATTTATTTGGTAACCATTGAAGGATTTTCCAGTTACATGCCCTTTTAAGATTATTTCGCCTCTATCCTTGAAATAATTTCCCTCTCTTCCTTCAATTATAAAAGAGTCTTTGTCGGAATGGCCTAAGGTCAGCAGGACATGTTTTAATACAACAAGCTGGTCCTTTTCAAAAAAACTAGCCTCTTTTGCCTTTAGTTCCCATTTTTTCTGCCCATTATTATAATCCTGGCTGAAATTTATATCAGATATTTTTAAAGACTCTTTAGGTATAAATTTTTGTATATTCGATGATAATATGGCTACATTAAATCTGTTGACCAAAAAAAAGGCAGACAAGGCCAAAAGAAAACAAATTCCCGCTATAGGCCATATTATTACAGG
>CAYSWP010000007.1:11550-19924 GCA_964434795.1 uncultured Desulfobacteraceae bacterium
TCCCTCTGACCGCCTGAAGATTGTCCCTTACCTCCAGGTAATTGTACACTATGTGTGGCATCAAATACAACTGGATACCCGAAATTCTTCATTATAGGTATAGATCTCATATCTACAACAAGGTTGTTGTAGCCGAATGATTCGCCCCTCTCTGTTAATATTATATTGTCATTGCCTTCTGATGTGGCCTTAAAAATTACCTGTTCCATATCCCATGGAGAAAGAAATTGTCCCTTCTTGATGTTTACAGGTAAATTTGTTCTTGCCGCCTCAAAAATCAAATCCGTCTGGCGGGATAAAAATGCCGGTATTTGAATAATATCCAAAACCTCAGCCGCCTTTTTTATCTCACTGACCTGATGTACATCTGATATGACCGGTAATCCAGTGAGATCCTTCACCTCTTTAAGCATTTTTAGACCCCTGTCTAAGCCGGGGCCCCTGAAAGAATTTACCGACGTCCTGTTTGCCTTGTCAAAAGAACTCTTAAAAATAACTGGAATTCTTATTTTTTCAGCCAGTTCCTTTAAAAACTCAGCTACCTTGAGGGTTATTTCCCTGTTTTCTATTACGCAGGGACCGGCTATCATAAAGAGAGGCCCTTGGCCTCCGATGTTTGATTCGCCTACTCTTATATGTCTATAACTTGTCTTGAGTTTTTCCGTTGCCATGTCCAGTTTTTTTTGCGCCATCTAAATAACTATAAATACAATGCCATATAATATACCAGTTACCAATATTTAATGTGAAAATGTTATATGAATATTAATATAAAGTCAAGGATACCTTTTTCATTTCAGCAATTCCAGCCTTATGATATTAGGTGTTTTTACCAGTTAGATAATCATTGCAGGCGGCGGCAAAGGCCTCAAAAAGGCTTTTCATGCGAAGGTCATCATTTATTAATTCCTCTGGGTGCCATTGCACCCCAACTATCCAACCCTCTCCAATCCATTCTATTCCTTCAATTATGCCATCTGTGGAAAGGGCTGTCACACGGAATCCCTTGCCGATTTTTTTAATTCCCTGGTGATGGAGGCTGTTAACATTCAGTGTCAAGTTGCTAAATATTTCTGAAAGACGGCTATCCTTCTCTATTTGCACAGAATGAGAGATTTTATTCCTTGGATAGTCTGGATAGTAGTCGTGTTTTATAGTGTTGGACACCTGGGTGGCAATGTCTTGCCACAGGCTTCCACCTGCACAAACATTAAGTGTTTGAATGCCACGACATATACCTAAAATTGGAATATGTGCGGAAAGGCATAAGGATGTTATGTTAAATTCTAAATCATCACGCTTCTCGTCAGTAGGGCTTAATTTTGGAAGGGGCCTTTCTCCATAACGTTTTGGGTCTATATCTCTGCCTCCAACAAGAACTAAACCGTCTATACGTTCTAAAATATCCTTAATCATTTCCATTGTAGATGATACAGGTATAAGCACAGACGCTACGCCTGCCTGCTCTAATGCCTGTAAATAGCTTTGTTGAGCGGCAGACGCCTCTCTGCACAGGTTATTTTGCCGCTCCTGAGAATAACATGGTATTCCTGCAACTGGTCTCATTTATTTCTCCCTGAAGTTTATTTTCTTGATCCGGTAAGCAATGGGAGATTAACCTGCCTCGATTATCTCAATATCATGCCTTGTGAAGAGGGCGGCTGTTACACCAGGGCCGTATCCTGAATTTGTTTCACAATAAGGGGTTGATAGACCGCAGGATGGGCTTCTCCTCTTCAGGATTGCCTTTTTTGCACCTGATAATATTGCCAGTTTAAGTGATTCCTCAGCCCCTTCAATGAATGCCCCTGTAACATCCTCCCCTGTGATACTTATTACCCGTGCATTTCCATTAAGCACATCCTTGCCATCACCATCAATTATATTGGCCGGGGCCCTGGGGGTTGGGAGACCACCTAATTGCTCCGGGCATATTGGTATAAACCGTATCTCTTTAACTATTTCAATAACATCTTCAGTCCTGTTATGCCCTCTGTCATATCGGCACCTAATGCCAAGCAGACAAGCGCTTACCAACACAGGCGTAAGCTGCAAATTTAATTTGTCAATTTTATTGCCGACCCGCTGCTCCTTTTCTCTATCCATCCTATCTGGTATGCCCTTTCACCCATTTTATAAACCTCATTTATTATATCTGAGGTGTCTTTTTCTGAGGCAATTAGTATCATGCCGATGCCATTGTTAAAAGTCTTTTTCATTTCATTTTCGTTTATATTCCCGGCTTCTTTTAAAAAGCTAAATATTGGTTGAGGTTCCCAAGAAGACTCTTTTACCACTGCCTGACAATTATCGGGAAGTATCCTCGGGACATTTTCCGTTATACCGCCGCCGGTTATATGTGCTAATCCGTACAGGGAAAAGCTGTTTATCAATTTGGTTATTATTTTTACGTATATTTTTGTTGGCTCGAGTAATTCTTCACCAAGTGTTCGGCCAAATTCTTCAACGTAGTCATTCAAAGACATTTTGAGTTCCTCAAAGAATATCCTTCTAACAAGGGAATAGCCATTGCTGTGAAGGCCGCTTGAGGCTATGCCTATTAGTTGTTGACCTGGTGCGATCCTGGTCCCATCAATGATTTTATCGGCATCAACTAAGCCGGTAACAAATCCTGCAAGATCATATTCTTTTTCTCCATAGAAACCCGGCATTTCTGCAGTTTCTCCACCGATTAGCGGGCAATTAGCCTCTTTGCAGCCCATGCTGATTCCCTTTACTATATCTATAGCTGTTTTTTGATTAAGTTTTCCCATTGATAGATAGTCCAGAAAGTAAAGGGGGGTAGCCCCCTGAACAAGAATGTCATTGACGCACATGGCTACGAGGTCTATACCTATGGTATCATGTTTATCGAGCATAAAGGCTATTTTAAGTTTTGTTCCTACCCCGTCAGTTGAGGAGACAAGAACAGGTTTATTGATGTTTTCTAAATTAATAGAGTAAAGGCCTGCAAATCCTCCTATGCTTCCGAGTACATTTGAATTAAATGTCTCTGCCACAACAGGTTTTATAGATTGCACGAATTTGTTGCCCGCATCTATGTCTACACCGGCCTGTGCATACTTATCTTTTATTTTCAAATTTCCCATGGTTTTTTCCTGATTTATATTTTAAAAAATTAAACTTGATTGAAAGGGGATTTTAGATAATATTAAAAAAACAATATCTATTCAGCCACTAAGACACGAAGACACACAAAGAAAAGACTGGTATCAAAAAAGAAATACATATGTAGCCAGGTTTTCTCAATAATATCAATACGCCACATGTCAAGCAGGACCATCAATGTAATAATTTAATAATATTTGTGGCTTAGTGCCTTTGTGGCAATATAACTAAGTAATTAGAAAAAACATTCACAAAGATATGATTGTGACATTAATGTTTTAGCTACCTTATATATTATTTAAAGAGAAAATAGAAAAGAAAATTTTGACTATTTTCCATATTTTGTAGTAATAATAACAAAATTTTGTAGAGGGACAGAATACACAGATTTCCAAGGATAGACTGAACATGCAAATCGCATTAGGGTGGGCTTGGAACTCAAATAAATGTTAAGTGACTAAATATATCTGTTTAAATGAACTTGTAATGGGATAAACAGGTTAAACTATAAACAGGAGTAAAATATGTCTCAGATAAATGTTGGCCTGATTGGCTTTGGGATCGTAGGGGCCGGTGTTGCGGAGATTCTAATCAACAACAGTGAAATTATAAAAAACAGGCTTGGGTCGGAGATTGTGCTAAAAAAAATTGCAGACCTGGATATTAATTCGGACAGGGGCGTTAAGGTTGACAGAGAAATTCTTACCAATGATGCAATGGAAGTGATAAATGATCCAGAGATAGATATTATAATAGAACTTATTGGCGGATGCGATTATGCCAAGGAGTATATACTGAAGTCCATGGAAAACGGCAAGCATGTGGTAACAGCGAATAAGGCTTTATTAGCCCAGCATGGCAGACTGTTGTTTGATGCATCGGAAAGGAACGGAGTTGATATTGCTTTTGAGGCTAGTGTAGCCGGTGGTATTCCTATTATCAAGGCATTAAGGGAAGGATTGGCGGCAAATAAGATAAAAGAGATACTGTCTATCTTAAATGGGACGTCTAATTATATATTAACGAGGATGACAAAGGAGGGGCTTTCATTTAACGATGCCCTTTCAAAGGCAAGGAAGCTTGGTTATGCAGAGTCGGATCCTTCTCTTGATATTAATGGAAGTGATGCCGCTCATAAATTGACTATAATAATTTCCCTGATCTTTGGAACAGCTTACCATTTTAATGACGTTTACAGGGAAGGCATTGATAAGGTTTCACCTATAGATATTAAATTTGCCGGTGAGCTTGGCTATTGCATTAAGTTACTGGCCATTGCAAGATTGATTGATGGCAATATAGAGGCCAGGATACACCCGGCCTTTGTGCCCTCAGATCATATTCTGGCGAATGTTATAGATGCATTTAATGCCCTTTATATTCAAGGTGATTTTGTAGGCCCTACTCTATTTTACGGTCTTGGAGCAGGGAGAAGGCCTACGGCCAGTGCTGTTGTTTCCGACTTGATGGATTTAGGGCGAAATAAAATTAAAGGTATTGCAAGGAGGGTTTTGCCTTTATCTTTTGCATCCGCACCAGAGAAAGAATTTCCTATTAAGCCGATGGATCAGATAATCAGCGAATATTATTTTAGGTTTTCTGCAGTAGATAAGCCAGGGGTCCTTTCCAAGATATCTGGAATTCTGGGAGCAAATAATATAAGTATTGCTACTGTTATCCAAAAAGAAAGAGAGATCGATTCATCCGTACCCCTTGTTATGCTGACTCATGAAGCAAGGGAAAGAGATGTAAAAAAATCTCTAAAACTCATAGATGAACTGGATGTAGTAATTAAGAAAACAGTCCTTTTTAGGGTGGAAAAGAGGTAGATATTATATGTATATACTGTGTGCAGATCTTGAAGGAATATTTGTTCCGGAAATATGGATAAACGTGGCTGAGAAGACCGGCATAGAAGAACTACGGCTGACTACAAGGGATGTTCCTGACTACGATGAGTTGATGAGGGGCAGATTGGAGATACTAAAAAGGAAGGGGCTTGGCATTGGGGATATACAAAAGGTGATTCAATCAATGGAGCCATTGGATGGCGCCGAGGAGTTTCTCAAATGGGTTAGGGATAGGTTACAATTCATCCTTGTTTCTGATACATTTGTTGAATTTGCCGATCCTTTGCTTAAAAAATTAAACAGACCTACACTCTTTTGCAATTCCCTTGTGATTGATAGTAATGGAACGATAGTTGATTATCAACTTCGACAGAGGGACGGGAAGAGACATGTGATAAAGGCATTGCAAAGTTTGGATTATAAGGTAATAGCAGTGGGGGACAGTTATAATGATATTACTATGCTCACCGAGGCGGACAAGGGAATCCTCTTTAGACCGCCGGATAAGATAAAACGTGAATTTCAAAACTTTCCCGTTATTCAAATATATGATGAATTTAAAGATGAACTGAGCGGTTATTTAGGGAATTGAATGGAAAAAAGAAAAAACGAAACATATTATCGGGTTATTTATGGCGATTGTGATTCTATGGCCATTGTATATTATGCTAATTACCTCAGATTTTTTGAAATAGGAAGAACAGAGTTCTTAAGAGAATCAGGTGTAACCTATAGAGAAGTTGAGAAAAGGGAGTTTTTTTTACCGGTAACAGAGACTCAATCAAATTATATAAAATCTGCGAAATATGATGATTTATTGAAGATTGAAACAACCGTAGGTTTCGTAAAAAGGGCAAGCGCCAGGTTTGATTATGATATTTATAGCGGAGAAGAATTAATTGTTCATGGATATACGGTCCATGCATGCTTAGATAGAGATAACAGGATAGTGCGTTTTCCCGACATGCTGATTAACGTATTAAAAGGAGAAAAATTATGAACATACTGTTTTTTGGGCCAAACGGAAGCGGGAAGGGTACTCAAGGTGCAATTGTAAAAGAAAAACAGGGAGTACCACATATAGAGACAGGTGTTATTTTTAGAGAGAATATATCAGGAGAGACTGAGCTGGGTATAAAGGCCAGGGATTTTATTGATAAGGGAGAATTAGTTCCTGATGAAATAACCATACCCATGGTACTTGATAGACTGAAAAAGGCTGATTGCGCTAATGGATGGCTTTTGGACGGTTTTCCCCGTAATCTTGACCAGGCTGTCAGCTTGAATGAAGCGTTGGACAATGAAGGTATCAGCGTGGATGTCCTTGTTGAGATCAATCTGGACAGGGAAATAGCCAAAAAAAGGATTATGGGGCGCAGGCTATGCGTAAATGATAACAACCATCCAAACAATATATACATAGAGGCTATAAAACCCAATGGAGATAGGTGCAGAATATGTGGTGGGATGTTGAAAACACGGGATGACGATCAGGATGAGGCGGCTATTGACAAGAGACATGGCATTTATTTTGATTCAAACCAAGGGACAATGGCAGCTATAAATTTTTTTAAGGACTTATCCAATAGAAAAGGAAGGCCTTTTATTTTAGAACTGGATGGGAAAAAGAGTGTCCAGGATGTGACAAACGAGTTAATGGAAAAACTGATTGTAATACCTTAGCCATTTAAATTTTGTAGTGATTTTATGCAATTAAATAAAGGAGGGATCGTGGAGCATTCAATAAGCCCTGAGGGTGAAAAATTTACCCTTCCCCAGGAAGATGATTACAAAAAGGAATATGAAAGGCTTGCCGCAATTGTTAAGGAAGAAAGGGAGAAAGGCCACGAAATAATAGTTGTGATGGGACTTGGTTTTGTCGGCGCAGTGATGGCTGCCGTTGTAGCAGATAGCGAAGATAAAGATACAAAGGAATCTAATAAATTTGTAATAGGCATGCAAAGGCCAAGCCCAAGGAGCTACTGGAAAATCCCACTGTTTAATAAGGGAATTTCTCCAGTCAATGCAGAAGACCCTGCTGTTGCTCAAATGATAAAACGATGTGTTCTGGAAAAGAAGACACTTACAGCTACATTTACATACGATGCCCTGAAATTGGCGGATATCCTGGTTCTTGACGTTCAGTGTGATTTTATAAAAGATGATCTTGGAAACCTTCATAGCGGTCACGCTGAAATGGATGCAATTGAAGAGAGCTTCAAGATTATTGGTAAGTTAGTGAATCCAGGCTGTCTCGTACTTATTGAGACAACAGTTCCTCCAGGAACGACTGAGTATATTGCCTATCCTATCATTAAAAAGGCATTCAAAGAACGGGGCATCGAAGGAGAACCACTATTAGCCCATTCCTTTGAAAGGGTTATGCCTGGACGGGATTATGTGAGGTCCATTAGAAATTTTTGGCGTGTTTGCAGCGGCATAAATAAGGAAAGTGAAAAAAAGGTCGTAAGGTTTTTAAGTGAGGTTATTGACGTTGAAGATTACCCATTAAAGGTCTTAGAGAGACCTATTGAAAGTGAGACATGTAAAATTGTTGAAAACAGTTATCGGGCCACCATACTTGCCTTTTTAAATGAATGGAGTCTTTTTTCTGAAACAAACGGTATAGATTTAATTAAGGTCATAGATGCGATCAAGGTTAGACCAACTCATAGCAATATGATATTCCCCGGGCCGGGCATTGGGGGTTATTGCCTTCCAAAGGATGGAGGCCTGGGGGTCTGGGCATATAAGCACCTCCTTGGTTTTGAGAATGAGATATTTAAAATCACCCCTGAGGCCATAAACATTAATGACACCAGGGCACTCCATGTGGCACAACTGGTTAGAGACGCCCTCCGTAATATGGGAAAGATAGTTGCCGCATCCAAAATAGCAGTTTTGGGGGCATCCTACAGAGAGGATGTCGGGGATACAAGGTATAGCGGCTCAGAGTTGATTATAAGAAAGATTACAGAGATGGGCGGAGAAGTAAGTGTTCATGATCCATACATTGATCACTGGTGGGAATTCGAAAGTCAAGATTCCTACCCGGCGATAGGAGAGAGCAGGTCAAGGTTTTTCAGGAATCAGGAACACCTTAAGGATTTAAGGGTATCACCAACAACAACAGACGCAGTTAGAGACTCAGATGCGGTAGTTTTGGCTGTTAGGCATGAGGAATATTTAGGGCTAAAGGCGGAAGATATTGTTGAGATGGCTGGTGGACCTTTGGCAGTCATAGACTGTTTTGGGATTCTTGATGATAAAAAAATAGAGAGGCTTTTTAATCTGGGCTGCGAGGTTAAGGGATTGGGAAGAGGACATATACAAAGGATTAAAGAGAGGGTGAGAAAGCAATAAATTAAACCTATGTGAGGCAGTAAACATTATTT
>CAYSWP010000008.1:0-15407 GCA_964434795.1 uncultured Desulfobacteraceae bacterium
TATTCACTTGACTTGCCTTAATTTGCTACAACTAATCGGGAGATGATCCGAAAAAATAAGGATCACAGGATGTATAAAGTCGTATGTGTGGGCGCCGGCCCCTCGGGCAGTTTATGCGCATACTTGCTTGCCAAAGCCGGTATCAGTGTCGCATTAATTGAAAAAAAATCGTTCCCAAGGATAAAGCCTTGCGGAGGCGGATTGTCTGAGAGGCTTGTCAACTTATAGGTGGAATTGTTGATTTAAATAAAATTCGCGGGCGCCGGATTTCAGGTTCCTATTTATGCTTTAAAAACAAACACCTTTGTCATGTTTCCAAAAACATTGAGAGTTATTCTATACAGAGAGATGATTTTGACAACGCCCTTTTAAATGCGGCTAAAAATCAGGGATGCGACATTTATATGCCTGCAGAAGTTATACAAGTTCAAGAAAAAACCTCAAAAGTTACTGTTACGCTAAAGGATGGAAACCAGATAGAATCTGAATTTTTAATATTAGCTGAAGGTATAACAGGGAAGCTCTATAAGCAAATAGGGTATTCCGGTAAACGTGAATGGACAATGGCCCTTGAAGTTGATGTATTTCCAAAAACATTTCCAAAGGTTTTTTCTAATAATGTTCTTTTCGATTTTGGGGTTATTGAAAAAGGCTACGGATGGATTTTTCCAAAAGATGATCGCATAAATATGGGTACATATTATTATTACTCACCTCGAATAGACCGCCGTCAAATAAAAGCTCTTGAATTATTTGTTAAAGAATTCAAATGGGCAAATGATGGAAAAATAGGAAAAATCAAAGGCTACCCTTTACCATATAAAATTGATTATCCTGCATTCAACACAGATAGAACTATATTGGTTGGGGATGCTGCAGGCTCAGCGGAAAATTTCTACGGCCAAGGTTTATACTATGGTTTCTTAAGCAGTAAATTAGCCGCAGAGACGTTAATAGAATCTTTTAATAACGGCTCACTATATTCTTATACAAAAAAACTAAAATCAAAGGTCCTATCTCAAGTAAAATTTTCCCGTATAATTGCACGGTATTTTTATAATCATCAAGGTTTTGGATACTATAATATGGTCAGGAATAAACTGATGAATATTTTTTATTCAAAACTAATTCATGGCAAAATTACCCAAAAAAAAGCCCTTTTTTATACTATTATGGCCCTCCCATTTTCATTTTTATTCCCAAATTTCGAGTATTGTAACTTTTCAGAAGTAAATCGAAATGAAAATGGGACCGTGAAAGCATTGAAGTCATCAAGGCCAGACTTTGACATAGGACGAAATGTATAATTGGATTAAGCCGTCAATCCGGTCGGCGCAGCAAGCTGGGTCCACTGGTAATGAAACCGGTTATGATTGCAGAGGGATATATTGAGACTTCCCTATCCTTCATAAAGGAAGTCTTCTAATTCCTTTTGCTCCATGCCGGAAATGCCGATTTTTTTTGTAGTGAGTCCAATGGCCTCATAGTCTTCTTCATTTATTGCGGAACACATTCTTATCATGGATTCATGCAAGGGCATTTCTATGCCCATTAATGAGCCTATATCTTTAATCAATACTAAGCCGTACGGCACGTCTTCCGTGATATAACGATCCTTCATTGCTTTTGGGCCAAGCATTTTCATTCCTGCCTGGATGCTGTTTTTGCCGAAAAATGCGTCCATTGATGTGTTAAGTATTTTTTTGTAGCATTCCTCTTGCGAACGTCCCAAATCATATTCTTCAAACTTGAGATTGTCCCAGTGATAGAGCCTCCAGTTCATGGCTTTGCACAGGGTCAGCCTTTCCCTGTTTAAGGCCTCAAAAAGCCTTGCCGTAGAAGGGGTCACACCTTCTACATAAAGATAAAATTCACCTTTTGAATATTCTATACGGGTAGCGCTCAAAAGCGACGCTGCAGGGTGAACGTAAGGGTTTGGGTTGTTGATCATGGCCTCCAATACATCTTTTGCCGGTTTAATCGAGGGGTAAAAAGTTTTCAGTTCAGAAATAACTTCATCTGTTTTTTTGGCTGGAAATACACCTACCGGTAAAAGGACTGCCTCAACAAAAATCGCCACATGGCCTGGTTTAATCAACCTGGCGCCATAAGGCAAGGTTGAACCCTCCACAAGGGTTATATCTTTGTTTATCCCTTTTTCATCTAATATTTTCTTAATCCTTAAGGTTCCAGCAGAACCTGGCAAAAGTATAAGAATTTGACCATCCTGCAAATAGGGGGCAAGGGACTCGGCTACCATTGTATGGGCAAAGGCAGGCAAGACAATAAATATGTATTTTGCCCCTTCTATTGCCTCTTCCATGTCTATGGTAACGGTTTTTAGCTGTGCCCTGCCCGTTACTCCTACTCCCTCCTTAATAATTTCCCTTGAATCAAGGACAGGCGCAAAGGTCTCTTTAAATTTAGGAAATTCAAACATCCTTACCTGGTTACCGGCCAAGGCCAGCTCTGCTGCCACTGCATGGGCTCCATTGCCGCCACCTATAACTGCGATTTCATTACTCACGATTATCTCCAATTTTATACATGCATAAATATTTAATGGACATGAAGTTTAATGGAGGGCCAATCTCATGTCAAAGGGAAAATTTCATTTAACCACAATACTATCTTCTTATTATCGCTCCTCTGTCAAGTCTTCAATTTCATCGGATTCATATCCCAGTGACGCAAAGTCCAGACGGCCGCCGCTTTTCGTGTGGCACTGGTTGCATGTCAGGGCGTCTTTGGCAGGGGCTATGCTGTGAAACATTTGAAAATACATTGGTATTTTTCTTATAACAGCGTTTGCATAACGGCCATTATCCCACGAGCGCATTTCCTCAAGGGTCGTATCTCTTTTGCCTTTACCACCGGCCCGTGCAACAAATGTCTTTGGAACGGGGTAGCCATTTGCATGGCCATCAGGGTTTTTCAAAACTTCCGGGGTGGTGCCATCGTCAAAAAATACCGTGTCTATAAAGGCAAATGGCGTGATCAGGCTTCCATCATCGTCACGGCTTCCCATGGGATGCGGAACATCGGTACACAAATTTTCTCTGTTATGCCAGGCATAAACAGGCTTAAATCCGGCGGCATTTTTGTTCTTATAGCATCCAATCATTGTAGATACCTGTTTTGTCATCTCTTCCGGGGTAGCCTTTCCAAACAGCTTTGCAATTGGGAGCATCCAGTGGTAGCGTTTCATCATCTTCGGCATATCCATACCCAGCAACCAATCAACACTTCTCGTATTAGGGTAGGTTTTAGAAATATGGCATGTTTCACATGAGATTCTCTCTATATGAAGATTGAGGTCATCTGCATTAGGGCCTTCATGGGGTTCCTCTCCATGACAATCTGTACAGGTCTTCATGGTCCCTCGAAGTTCAGGTGTACCTGCAGTATCTACAATTTTCCCCTTACCTATCTGGTGTTTTTCTGTTACGTGGCATTCCTGGCATGTCATACCTGAAGCATAATGCACGTCTGCAGGTTTTCCCTTATGGAGGCCATATCGAGTACCTCTCTTACTGTTCGTTTTCCAGTGGCAGAAGTTGCAATTATCAGGGGTGGGTTTTCCTATACGCAATTCAACACCTTCCATGGCCTTTAAGGCAATTTTTGAAAGGTCCAGTTTATCAATATCCCCAGCAACATCTGCCCCTGCCATCATGAGTGAGGAAAGGCGGGCGCCATTGCTGTTTACCATGAGGCCGTGTTTATCCACCCCGGCAGGCGTCTTTCCAACTCCCTTACCACCCTTATAACCACTCTTCTGGTGGCATATAAGGCAGTCTACGTCCATCCCGTGAGTTTTTAAAACACCGCCTCCTGGATGGCATTGTGCGCAATAAACACTTTCAATTAGGCGCCATTGATTCTCAGGCGTTTTTTCCCTGTCCGTATTAGATAAGGAATACCACCTGTTAAACATACCTATATCCACAGATTTTGATGGGTCATGGGCGATTTTACCTTCTTTGGTCACACGTCCCTGGTGCACATGATAACTATGGCTGATTTCTATATACTCCTTCTGGTGACATGCATAACAGGCCTCTGCCCCTTTGTATCCGCCCAGTTGTTTGAAGACGCGGCTGTGCATCTCTTCGATCCGGAGATCATTCTCGCTCACTTGAAATGTAACCGGAGCTTTCTTAGGCCTTACAGACTTTGAAGACGAAATCTGCTTAGAAGAACTACACGTGGTGCTGAAAAATAAAAGTAAACACATTAAAAATATATAACTAAAAATACGCACTGCTTTGTTCATGTAAAACCTCCTGAGACTAATGTCTTTGATTTCCTGGTAAACAACAACAGGCCTTTAAGTCGCTTTATTTAGCCTAAATAAATTCGGCCTCAAACCATTAGATTTGAGGCCTATAATGCCATAAGTATTTGTGTCCGTTCGCGGGTTCAGGGTTATGCCCTCCACAAAAACGGCGGATAAAGGTTTAAAGGTTCAATAGTCAAAAACAGAATCCATGAGCCGGAACGTTAAACTTGTGGACGTAAGAGGCTTAATTCCAGGATGTTGAACTTAACTCGGCCTCCGTCTCCGCTTCTCTCCGATGCGTAGGTTTGCCTCTACGAGCCGGAGGCCAGCCCGTAGGGCCTACAGGCTGGAGGGTAGAAGCCTACTCCTCGGATAAAAATCCCAATTCATCGGGGAACCAAAGTGAATATTGACGATTGCATTCCCTGGCGCGGTTTTCATGCAATTTATTTATAATCACTTAAAAATAATATTAAAATTTATCCATTGATTTTACAAAAGTTAAGCAAAGAAAAAGCGGAAGTAAAATTTCTAATTCCATGGGCACATGGGATATCTCCTGTTGAAGCTGTTTAAAAATAGAGATAGATCTTGACAGCATGGGCGGTTATCTAAAATCTAATCACCCCTATTATCAAATACTCTTTTGCTTTTTCTCTCAGATCTCGGTAATGATCCGTAGTCTACTATCTCTATATTTCCGCTCACCAGTATTTGTTTTTTGATCTCTCCCCCTATCTTTTTGCTTATTTCCTCATCCTGGCTACTTTCAATGCCTTGGCCCCGCTCCACTTTTACGGTCATATAATCTTTTCCGTCCGCCTTCCTGTCCAGTATAATCTGGTACTCACTGCCGATTCCATCAATCCCGGATAAGACGTGATCAACCTGTCCCGGATAAATATTCACAGCCCGAAAAATAATCATATCATCAGAACGGCCCAACAGGCGATCATGCCGTGGTAGAATAGATCCACACCGGCACTTGCCTGGTATCAGTCTCGTAAGGTCCCTTGTGCGATATCTAATTAGGGGGGCAGCCTCCTTTTTCAAGGTAGTCACCACCATTTCTCCTGTCTCTCCTTCAGGAACCGGTTTTAATGTATCAGGGTCCAGAATCTCTAAAATATAATAATCCGCCCAATAATGGATTCCTGTATGATATAGACAATCTAATCCTGTTCCAGGGCCGTAAAGCTCAGTCATACCGGGTATGTCAAATATATGCTCTACATTTAAAAGACCTTTAATCCGCTCTTTCATAGAATCACTGGATCTTTCCGAGCCAAAGATGATTTTTTTCAGGTTAATTTTATTTCTCAAATTTCTTTTTTCTATCTCCTCTGCCATAAGAAGCCCCATAGATGCCGTGCAGCATAGCACAGTTGATTGAAAATCTTCAAGAAATGTGCACTGCATATCTATATTGCCTGGACCTGCAGGGATAGCCATGGCGCCAAATTTTTCACATCCTAATTGAAATCCGACACCTGCGGTCCACACACCGTAACCCACTGCAATCTGCACCCGGTCCTCTTCCGTTAGACCGGCCATCTCATAACATCGGGCAAAAAAATCCCCCCAGTCATCTATATCCTTTTGTGTATAGCTCAAGACCTTTCTTTTCCCGGTCGTACCAGAGGATGCATGAATCCTCACAATGTCTTTAAAGGGAACCGACCGCAAAGGAAAGGGGTATCCGTCCTGGAGGTCTTTGGATGTGGTGAAGGGAAGTTTTTCAATATCATCGAGGGACCCAATATCACCAGGCGCAACACCTGCATCATCCATTTTCTTTTTGTAGAAAGGGGATCCGTTGTATGCGTGATTCACCGTCCACTGAAGGCCTCTGATTTGCAATTCTTTCAACTCATCCATTGTTGCCGCTTCGGGCATGAACGTCTTTGCCATAGTTCCTTTCACCTCGTTTTAAATCTTATACAGGCCCCTGTTAGGCCTCGCTTAAAGTCATTTTTGTTTCAACACGCAACCTAAGTTTTAATGCACCATGTTTGGTATAAGTAATACTATCTTGGGGAAAATAATTAATATAATAATGCAGATAACACAGGCTACCAAAAAAAAGCTCACGCTTTTAAAAATAGTACTTAAAGGTATATCCGGCGCCAGTGCCTTAACCACATAGATGTTAACACCTACCGGCGGGGTAATGGCGCCCATTGTCGTCACCATGGTCAAGATAATCGAATACCAGATTGGATCGAAGCCAAGGGCCACACCTAATGGAAAAAAGATAGGTATTGTGAGCACAAGAAATCCCAGGGAGTCCACAAAACATCCACCTATCATATAGATTAACAAAATGAATGCCAGAATTACATAAGGGGAGACAGGAAGACCGGACGCAAATTCCGCCACCATAAAAGGAAGCCTGGTGACAGCTAAAAAGCGGCCAAAAATAATAGCGCCGGTAACAAGGAAAAAGACCATACATGATATCTTAAGCGTGTCCACCACCGAGCTGACAAAACCCTTCCATGTTATCCTACGTTGTAGGATAATTACAACGAGAGCAAAAAAGACACCAACTGCGCCTGCCTCCGTAGGTGTAAATAGGCCGGCGTACAGACCTCCGATAACTAATACAAATATGACTACTGCTTCAATGACCCCAGTAAGGGATTTTATCTTTTCCCTAAAACTTGTCTTTGGTCCTGCCGGGCCATACTTTGGGTTGATCCTGCAAAGAACAAAAATGGTAATCACGAAAAGGATTCCCAGCACTATGGCAGGTAAAATACCACCAAGAAAAAGTTTGATGATGGATTGCTCTGTTTGTAGGCCTATAACAATGAGGACCACACTGGGGGGCATAACAGTTCCCAGCGTACCTCCGGTGACTACAGTACCGCTGCTTAACATGTCATCATAGTTATACTTCTGCATCTGCGGTAAGGCCACTTTCCCCATAGTAGCAGCAGTAGCCGTATTGGAGCCGCATATTGCGGCAAAAAGCTCATCCGCGCCTATTGTAGCGATAGCCAACCCGCCGCGCATATGCCCTACCCACTTGTATGCAGTATTGTATAGCCTTTCAGCGATCCCCGAATTAAATGCAAGAAATCCCAGAAATATAAAAAGAGGTATGACCGTAAGGCCGTAACTGGAAAATGTAGACCAGACGTCACTTCCCGCCATGTTGATGGCTGCCTTAAAGGAGATTACATACCAGAACCCGCTGAATCCAACAATGGCCATGGCAAAACCTACGGGCATGCTTAAGAAAAACAAAACGGCTATGAGGATGATAATCCCGATAATCCCGACCAGCGTTAAACTCACTCCTCATCCTCCTTTCTTGAAAGCACAGACTTAAGGAAATCTACAAGAAAAACCAGGGAGAGGGCGGCACATCCCAAGGCTACACCATATGTGAAAGGATAGTAAATAATTTGCAGTGTTTCCGTGATTTCTCCTGACTTCAACAGGGTAGTAGCATATTTGGCGATTTGCCAGGATACAATCGCAAAGAAAATCGCTAATATAAGATAGTTTATGCCATTAAGTATTCCCTGGGTCCTTTTTGAAAAGCTGCATACGAGAATATCAATAGCAATGTGACCCTTTTTCATCTGTGTGTAGCCTAAGGCAAAGGCAGTGGAAATGGCTCCTAAAAAACCCATAATCTCAAAGGTACCACTAACGGGAATCCATACAATCCTTAAAAAGATATTTGAACAGGTAAGAAGTATCATGCCTACAAGGAATACACC
This sequence comes from uncultured Desulfobacteraceae bacterium, assembly GCA_964434795.1. Taxonomy (GTDB): domain Bacteria; phylum Desulfobacterota; class DSM-4660; order Desulfatiglandales; family B25-G16; genus M55B121. The sequence continues at coordinate 8,017 of CAYSWP010000008.1, forward strand.
GGAGAACCATAGAAGTGTCTGGTTTAATAAACGACTGAATTTATCAAGAAATTCCATAGTTATTTTACACTCAAAAAGTTGGGTTGGTTAAGTCGTTAAATAGTTGAGCAGATGACAATAATTAACCGCTCAACTATTCGACTATTAAACCAAATTAAAAGTTAGAACCGGGAATGGTAGTCTTTTGCTACCCTTATATCTTGTAACACTGCCCTGGCCTTTATTCCTTTTGACTTGGCATTGCTAATCCATTTTTCAGTAATAGGCTTTAGGAGTTTACCCCACTGGGCCAGCGTTTTTTTGGAGAGTTTAGTAATCTCAATGTTATGATTCTTTTTAGACCAGGCAATGGATTCATTTACATGCTTATCCATATAATTGCCGGTCCAAAAGGCCTGTTCCACTGCCAGACCATCCATAGTATCCTTTACATTCTGCGGCAGGGCGTTCCATTTATCAAGGTTCATCACAACGGCAAAGGGATAAACCGGGCCATTAATAATCGTCACATATTTACACATCTCCGCATATTTGAAATCCATAAGTGTCTCAAGGGATGATGCCGCCCCTTGCACAACACCCTTTTGAAGTGCTTCCGGGGTTTCTGACTGAGGCATGCCGACAGGTGTCGCTCCAAGGGCCTTCAGATACTGGGCAACCCCTCCGGATGCTCTCAATTCCAAACCCTTCAGATCGTCCAGGTTTTTTACCGGTTTTTTGGCATATATGTTTGCAGGAGCACAGGTAAACATAGTTAAGACCTTAACTTTTTGAAATGCCTTAGGGTTGTATTTTTCATAAATATCCCAAAGTGACAGGCTGGCAACTGTAGCATTTGGGAAGCCAACCGGCAAAGCCGTGGCATTAGTCACTAAAAATCTGCCTGGTTGATAGGCCATACATAAACAACCTATGTCTGCCTGCCCTGCAATAACACCGTCCATCATATTTTTTGCGCCAAGCAGGGTTCCCCCAGGGAATGTTTTGATGTCAACTGCTCCATTTGTCCTTTTTTCTACCTCATTTTTCCATCTCTCCATCTGGACGCATGGAAATGTAGGCGCAGGTGGGAAGTTTGCATAATTGAGTTTTATTGGAGCGGCAATTGCAGATACGGACAGCAGACTGCCGATAAATAATGCCGCTAACAATAATCCGGCCAATTTTAGAAAGATATTCTTTTTCATTTTATACACCTCGTTAAAGTTTTTCAGGGATTGGTTCAATGAAAACTCTTGACTATTAGCGTTTATTCTTCACCTCCTTTTTTTCTAATCATATTCTACTACTTTATCAAAATTGTACAGATGAAAAATCATTTCGTCGCTTATTTTGTATCTTCTCAATAAATAAGGAAAAGTACTTTTGGATAATAATAAATTTTCACCTACTGGATTCCGGCTTTCGCCGGAATGACGAGATAAGATAAGTGCCTGTCATTCCGGCGAAAGCCGGAATCCAGTGAATTCAACACGTTCTGGATGCTGGATCGGGCCTGCCCCATACCGGACACAGTGTCCAGCATGACGATTTCGAGACTTTTTACGAGATTGTCAACATTAAAAAAGCACAAAGTATCAATGAGCCATATCTTTCAACGTTGCGCTCTTGACTAAGGCACTAACCAAAGATATTTGAAATTTGAAACTGGAAACTTGAGAGCAGAAGAGCCTAAAGGTGCCTTTTTCCAGTTTCCAGTTTCCCAAAGGGCTATTTAGAATTATCAACCGATTATAAATTGTGAGAGAAAAATTCTCAGATTGGCCAAGTAAGAATCTAAATAGCTAATTTTCTAAAATATATTCGGCTCTACAAACTCTCCAAAGGCATCCCTGAATACACCGGTCATTTCCCCAACCGTAGCATAGGCCTTGCAGCAATCTACGAGGTAGGGCATAACATTCACCTTGTCTCTTGTTGCTTTTTCTAATGCCTTCAGCGTATTAACAACTTCCCTATCGTTTCTTGTCCTTTTCAATTCTTTCAGATTTTTTATCTGTTCTACAGCCGATTCATCAGTATATTCGTGAAGCTCAACCTCTCCCTCTTCCCCTCCAGCATACTTGTTAACTCCTATTTTTATCAATTCTCCATTTTGAACACCCTTCTCAAATTCATAGGCCTGAAGGGACACCTCCTTCTGGATATACCCTGATGAGATTGCCTTTACCATACCTCCTACCTTATCGATCTTTGCCATCTCCTCGACAATTTTTTCCTCCATCTGCTTTGTTAGGGTTTCTATAAAATAAGAGCCTGCCAGGGGGTCTACAGTGTCTCTCAGGCCTACCTCATCCATAAGGAGTTGCAAGGTCCTCAGTGAAATCAATGCAGAATGAGGGGTTGGGATAGTATAGGCCTCATCATATGAACAGAGGGCCATTGTTTGAGCGCCGCTTAAAGCTGCGGCAAGGGCATAATAGGCGCTCCTTGCAATATTATTTTCCGGCTGCTCCTTTGTGAGACCTCCGCCGCCGCCGCCGAATATGCCCCTCAAAAACATTGATTTCTGATTTTTTGCGCCGTATTTTTCCTTTATGTTCTTTGCCCACAGCTTTCTTGCAGCGCGAAATTTTGCTACCTGTTCCCAGAGATTTCCGAATACGTCAAGGTTAAATGAGAAACGACCTACAAAATCGTCAATGTCATATCCCCTTTCTAAGACATTATCTATATATGCGTTTGCAATCTGTATGGCATAAGCTATCTCCTGAACAGGGTTAGCCCCTGCCTCCCTGATGTGATAACCGCATACGCTTACCGGGTTAGCCCTCGGCATCTCCTTTACGGAATATTCAATAACATCCCCTATTAAACGGACTGCAGGCTCAACCGGGAATATCCATGCGCCCCTGCCGACTATCTCCTTTAATATATCATTCTGAGGCGTTGTGCTTATCTGTTCCTTTGAGAATCCATAACCCTCTGCAACGGCCTGATACATGGCAACCATAATTGAGGCAACAGCATTGATTGTCAGGCCGGAACCTATCTTGTTCAGGGCGATATCCTTAAAGGCTATCTCGAAATCCTTTAGAGAATCTACTGCCATTCCTACCCTACCTACCTCACCCTCTGCCATTGGATCATCAGAATCATATCCCATCTGGGTAGGAAGATCAAAGGCCACATTGAGTCCGGTTTGACCTTGGGATATTAAAAGCTTCCACCGCTCATTGGTCTCCCTTGGTGTTCCAAAACCTGAGTATTGCCTTGTTGTCCATTCCCTGCTCCTGAATCCCTGCTCGTGGATGCCCCTTGTAAAGGGATATTGCCCAGAATCTCCAAGATCTTTGGCATAGTCAAATCCGATATTCTGTAGATCTTCTTCTTTGTAAAGAGGTTTTACATGGATCCCGGACTGCAAAACAACATCCTTAATCCTGTCTTTTTCATCTTTAATATATTTTGCTACTCCCATTTATTCCCCCTATTATATTATCTTTGTGCCTTGGTGGCTGAATAGCTAAAAAAGATCTAATTAATTACATTCTCTTTAATAAACTTTATAGATTCCTCAAAGGATGTTCCACCTGGAAAGACACCGGAAATCCCAATGTCTTTCAACAAGGAGATGTCTTTGGTTGGTATTACTCCCCCAACCACAACAATCACATCATCTAAACCTTCTTCCTTAACCGCCTCCATAATCTTTTTAGATATGGGTATATGTGCGCCGGACATTATAGAGAGGCCGATGACATCCACATCCTCTTCAATAGCAGTTTTCATTATAGAAGGAACAGTTTGATGCAGCCCTGTATATATAACCTCCATGCCTGCGTCTTTAAGGGCATGGGCCATAACCTTTGCTCCCCTATCATGGCCGTCAAGTCCCGGCTTTGCAACAAGAATCCTAATTTTTTTTCCAGGCATTATTATTCCCTCCTCCATCTCATTAATATAAAAAGAAATGTTACATTTTTCTTATATGCCCTTTTTCATTTCCTTAATTACAAAGTCCTCGCCCCTCAATATATGTTCCTTGATAAGTCTTTCTACCTTTTTTGCCTCTCTATTCTTTATGGCCTTTATCATCTCTTTATGGTCGTCATGGGATAAACTGGCCATTTTCATTGAATCCAATAGAATTTCTCTCAGAAGGAATATCTCATCTCTTAAATTATTTATCATCTTGATTAGCTTCGGACTTTTGCTAAGGGCGTATAAGAGTTCATGAAATTCTGTGTTTACTCTTGTTAATTCCTTGTAATCATTTTCTGCTAAATACTTTTCAAACTCCTCTAATTTTTTCTCTAATGGCAGTATTTCCTTATCATTGCACCTTTTGGCCGCAAGAAAGCCTGCAAAACTTTCTAAGATTATCCTTATGTCGAATGTCTCTTGAATTTCAGACAGGGACATGCCCTTTACTACATAGCCCCCCTTGGGGAGGTGCATGAGCAATCTTTCAGCCTCCAGTTTGTGAAGGGCTTCCCTTACAGGGGTCCTGCTGATCCCAATAGAATCGGCAACTTCACTTTCTATGATGCGCTTTCCAGGCGCTAACTCACCCTTAAAGATCATTTCTTTTAATTGCTCAAAGACTTGATTTCCAAGATTTTCTTTTTTTACATTATACAGCAAAGCATAACCCAATCTGTTAGGACTATTCAATTCTTTAATAAAAATTGCAAATAAAATAACAGCTCAGCCACTAAGGCACAAAGTCACGAAGGGAATATATAAATTCCAAAATTTTATAAGAATAAGGATAATAATTCCCAAAAAGATTTACAGATATTACATTCTACTATGCAAAAGAAATAATGAATTATTTTAGAGTCTTAGTGTCTTTGTGGCTTTACTAATACCAAATAAATTTACCGAAGGTATTGCCTGGCAATCGTCGTCTGGAGCACCTCATGGGTTCCCCCGCCATAAAGAAGGAAACGGTTGTCTCTATAATATCGCTGAACATTATATTCCATGGAATAGCCATAGGCTCCAAAAATCCGAGTTGCCTCGTCAGCGGCCTTGCATGCTGACTCCGTTGTAAAATATTTTGCCATGGACGCCTCATTCAAACAGGGAATATTTTTGTCAATAAGGTGGGTGACCTTGTAGGACATAAGATTTCCGGCCTCTAAATTAACGGCCATATTTGCGATCTTCGCCTGTATAAGCTGGAAAGACCCTATAGGCCTTCCGAACTGGACCCTCTCCTTGCAATATTGAATTGAATCATCCATGGCAGCCCTTTGCAGGCCTAATGCAAGGCAGGCAGTCATAATCCTGATTTCTGAAAGTATGGTCAATAAAACATCCAGGCCCCTTCCCAATTGCCCTAACATATATTCATTGGGTACATGACAATTATTAAAATAGATCTCTGACATCTGTGTTGTCCTGGTACCTAACATATCGAATTTCTTGCTGTGGGAGAAGCCAGGCGTATCACTTGGGATAAACATAAACATTAATCCCTTTAATCCCTTATCCGGGTCAGTTTGTGTAAGGACGGTATGAAAATGACCTATCGGTCCGCTTGTAGACCAGGTCTTCATTCCGTTAATAACCCATCCATCGTTGGTTTTTATGGCCCTGGTACGGACATTGCTTAGGTCAGAGCCTGCCTCCGGCTCCGTAAGCTGAAATGCGCCGATTTTTTCACCCTTTATTGCAGGGTGAAGGTATTTTTCATGCATCTCCTCTGTCCCATACCGATAAAGTCCATCCGTGGCCATCAGGCATTGCATGGCCGTGGAGGCACCCAGGCTCAAAAGCCCTCGTGCCAACTCCTCTACAGTAATGCAGTAAAGTGTTGTGTTTCCCCCTGAGCCGCCTACCTTTTTAGGATATCGTATTCCCAGAATTCCCATGTCCGCTATCTTTTTAAATAAATCATAGGGAAATTCACCGCTCTCATCATGCTCTCTGGCAACTGGGATTACCTCTTCATCCACAAATTTGGTCATAACTTTTTTTAAAAGTTTTTCTATATCTGAACGTTCCATTATGCCTCTACTGCCCCTTTCTATTCATAATTGCATTGGTTAACGTTGGAACAACCTCGTGAAGATCTCCAACAATACCCCAGTCTGCTGCCTCAAATATAGGCGCCCTCTCATCCTTGTTAATGGCAATAACATATCGTGAGCCAAGCATTCCAGCCCTATGCTGGATGGCGCCGGATATACCGCATGCAACATATAGTTCCGGTCTTACTGTCTGGCCTGTCTGGCCGACCTGCCTTTCAACAGGCAGCCATCCTTCCTCAATGACCATCCTTGTGCCTGCAACCTCACCGCCTAAAGCTTCAGCAAGCTTAAACAGGGGCTTCAGACCCTCTTCCGAGCCTACACCCCTGCCACCAGCAACAATAATCTTTGCATCGCCTAAACTGACTATTTTTTTCTTTTCCTTCACAAATTCCAGTATCCTGGTCAGAGCATCCTCTTCTATGAGTCTTACATCCACATTTTTAACCTTGCACTGAGATGGGCTGTCTGCTTTTTTGGGTTCCATAACACCTGGTCTGACAGTGGCCATTTGCGGCCTGCTGTATGAAGTCTTAATGGTTGCCATAACGTTTCCACCAAAGGCAGGCCTTGTTTGGAGCAGCGAACTATCATCCGGGTCTATGGTCAATTCCGTACAGTCTGCAGTAAGCCCAAGGTTTAGCCTCATTGATATCCTCGGTGCAAGGTCTCTCCCAATAGGGGTGGCGCCGATAATAAATATATTGGGTTTGTCTTGTAGTAGTATCTCAGAGATAACCTTTGTAAAAGGGTTTGTCTGATAGCTTGAAAGCAGTTCATGCTGTGCAAGGTAAACATTTTTGGCGCCATATTCCTGGAGCTCTTCTGTAAGATGGGCAACATTATTACCGAGAAGAACGGCTGATAATTCCTGATTAAGTTCCCTGGAAAGGGACTGGCCAAGGCCTAACAGCTCTTTTGTAACCTTCGCCATTTTTCCATCTATCTGTTCGGCAAATACCCATATGCCCTTTCTGTCGCTGAAATCCGGTATTTCTTTTTCTTTTATATCCGAGCTTATTGCATTTTCAGGGCAGGTATCAATGCATGCACCACAGGAGGTGCATCTGTCATTTATTACAGCCTTCCCATCAGTAACTTCTACGCCGTTATATGGACAGATCTTTACACATCGTTTGCATCCGGTGCAGAGATCATAATCGATAAATATAGCCATAAAACCCTCTTTTTAATCTTATATAAGGTGATTGTTGACTAATCTGTCAACAAGTTGACTTACTACCTCTGTTTTATCTCCTGCAAGCATTTCACCTTCCCTTTTCATTTTTGGGGAAAATGTCTTCATAACCCTTGTTAATGAGCCGGGCAATCCTATTTCCTGAACCGAAACGCCCAGGTCTGCCGCATTCCAATGTGTTATCCGGGCCTTCTCCTTACAGGCATTGATCA
>CAYSWP010000008.1:15507-18598 GCA_964434795.1 uncultured Desulfobacteraceae bacterium
CCAAAGTTCCTGTCGGTCAGGAGCATTCCTTCATCAATCCCCATGCCGATTGCCTCTGATATGGCATCTATGGTCTGTGGGGGTCCCATAGATACTGCTACCGTTTTCCCCCCATGCTTCTCTTTTAACGCAACTGCCATCTCAATTGCATGCCTGTCATCAGGGTTTATAATACTTTCTATACCCTCTCTTATAAGGTTGCCTGTCTTTGGATCAATCTTTATCTCCGTTGTGTCAGGCACTTGTTTAATAAGTGTTATTATGTTCATTTAATAATCCCTGAAAAGTTTAATGTTATAATCTTCAACCCAAATTTCCCGCGCAGCCCTTCTGCCTGAATGTCTTTATCCTGCTTAATAACATCAATACGCCACATATCAAGCAGGCCCATCAATGCAATAATTCCATAATCTTTGTGGCTTAGTGCCTTTGTGGCAATATACCTGAGTTAAATCATTTTTTGAATTCCGGTTTTCTTTTTTCCAGGAAGGCGGAAATTCCCTCCTTGGCTCCATCGGTGCAGGCAATCTCTGCAGAGCCTTGATAACCTATTTCCAGGGCATCGCTAAGAGAATCAGCCGAGGCGCCTGCCTTAACCGTCTTCACTATTATGGAAATGCCCTCCTCGCTTAACTGTAATTTACCTGCCATGGGGTTGTCAGGCACACTAATCTCAGGTATATCTACCTTTCCCTCAGGTATTCTTTTAATGTTACCTGCGATGTTGTGAACCTCTTTGACCGCCTCTTTTATCATCTCGGAATAGTCTCCGGATATTGAAGTAACCATTCCAATATCATAGGCCTCTTTAACGGTCATGCGCCTGGCCAGGCAGAGCATATCGTTAAAAATTGGTGCGCCTTTGGGCCACTTTCTATACGGCACAACACAACCCCCGATACCCGGCAATATGCCAAGGGTTATCTCCGGAAACTGGAAAAAGGCATTCTTTGTTGACACCATACTGTGACATCGAATAGCTATTTCTAATCCCCCTCCAAGGGCCATGCCGTTAATAGCCGCTACAATAGGCTTTCCCATCTTGTCCATAAAGAGCTGCACATCAGCGCAGTCCCTGGCATATTGAGCCGCTGCTTCCTTGTTTCCAAGGGTTGCCGGGAACTTGCCTATATCCGCTCCTGCTGAAAAGGCGGCATTACCATAACCGGTAATAACAAATCCCTTGACAGCAGGGTCATTTATGTTTTCTTTCAAAATCTTCAGGATCTCGTTATCTATCTCATCACTGATGGCATTCATTGCCTGGGGTCGTCTTATGGTAATAATCTTGACATCTTCTATCTCATCTACAAGGAGATAACGACTGAAATCCTGGTATTCGGAAAAGCTCCTTTTTGCCTGGGGAAAGCCCGGCCTGTCTCCTATGAATTGCTTCATAATTCGGTTTACCTCGGCTTCTCCGATATCGCGCATAATATCAAATGCCCCTTTTTTAAATCCAAGCGCCACCTGACAACCAAAGTTAAGGTCTTCCCTGGTGCCTATTCCCCTGTCAATTATATCAAATGACTGGGAAAAAAGGATTCCAAGCAACCTGTCCCTGATCGTATTCTTATCATCTTCGGGAATCTCTACTTTTTTACCGGGACGATTTGTGAGCCAGGTTTCCACTGAACCTAAGATTGGCGCAGGCCGGTAATGAGGGCCTTCCTCCATCTGCAGGGTATTTGTTTCAATAATAATAGGATTGCCATGGGCCATGTTCAGGACAAAGAAGGGGCCTGCAAACACAAACTCCTCCGCCACAGAGTCAATCCAGCTTGCAGGAAACTTATCCAGCAAATATGCCGCTTCGTTACACCAGTTATCAAATATACGGTCCAACATGAAACAAATGGCATTATCCGTTATTACAGGCGCCTTGCCTGTTTGGGCGAAAAACCAGAACAGATAATCGACAACCTCCTCTTTCACGCCTTCCCATGTGATAACCTCTACGGGCAGGCTCCTCCATGCTGGGGCAAAAAAATGTGTGATAGTGGCCCTTTCCGGGTTTTTCATATTGGAAAATATTCTGTCCGCTGGTATGGAGCTGGTATTTGAGGTTATAATGGTATCTTTTCCAACTATATTTTCTATGGCGCTGAATATTTTTTGTTTGAGGGGAATACTTTCCGTTGCCGCCTCTATAACAAGGTCGCATTCCTTTATCTCATTATAATCCATTGTATATACAATGTTATCGAGGACTGCCTTTCCTTGTTCCTCTTTCATCTTTCTTTTATCCAGAGCCTTTTGCACATAACCGGAGATTCTCTTTTCTGCCTTCTTTAATGGTTCCTCCACAACATCAACAATAAAGAGCTTTATATCGGGCAAGGCGCTTTTAAGGTAATATCCTATATCCGGACCAATAGTGCCTGCCCCTACTATGGCTATTTCCTTTGGAAGGGGACGGGTTGGTGTAACAAGGAGTGGGTTAATAGTTGAAGAATACAAACTTTTTTTCTGGTCCATGGTTGCTCTCCTAAATAAAGAATGAGGACAAAGTATTTTAAAGAAAAATATTTTCTTGACTATAACTTGTATACTGTATACAAAAGTTTTGTCAAGATAAAAATGGAGCCTAATGACAAGGTCGAAAAAAGAATATTCTGTTTATCTCTTAAAGATTGACAGCAAAAAATGCAATGGGTGTGGCAAATGTTTAGAGTTTTGCCCGGTGGATGTTTTTAAGATTAATAACAAAAAATCCTTTCCAATACGCCCGGAAAATTGCTTAGGATGCGGTACGTGTGTGGCCGTGTGTGAACAGAAGGCTATTATTTTAACGGAAATATGATGTAACAGGGTTTGGGGTTCAGCGTTCAGAGGTTAGAGGTCAGTAAAAATCTCAGCAACCTGAGCAGTTCAACAAATCAAGGTAAAGGGTAACTACTTAGGTGGTTAGGCAGAAGGTCCCTATCATAGGCGGGATTAGGAAGAGGGAAATACGGCTCGTTTTGTCGAAGATCCCGTTTACGGGGAATCCATGTTTGGTGCGAGAATCTGCTCTATTTTCACCAAAGTGCGTCAATCGTGCTTTTTGGATTCCTTCAGCCTTCAGTCTAAACAGCTTCAACCTGACTAC
>CAYSWP010000009.1:0-18429 GCA_964434795.1 uncultured Desulfobacteraceae bacterium
AATGTTATCTGCACCCCATGAAATGAGGCATAATATTTGCGGCCGAAAAAAGAGATTCCCCTGTCCTGATGAATTGTAACCTGATGCCATTTCTTAAATCATATTGCCTTAACGAGGATGGGCTTTTCTTCAGCTCCCACCGGGGTGTAGGTCCTATCCTCCGGCCTGTCCATGTAGTATTAGAGAAGCTTAAATACATTTAGGAATCTGCTCTACCAGACTTTATAGCATCTATAATAGTTGCTGTTTCCCTTGCGGCCTTCACATTATGCACCCTGACAATGTTTGCGCCGTTCATAATGGCGGCTGCAACCGTGGCCATTGTGCCATTGTCCCTTGATTCCAATGAGGGGCCAAGAATGCTGCCTATAAATGATTTATTTGATGTGCCGATGAGAATTGGTTGTCCCAGGTCTGAAAATTTATGTAACTCTCTTATTATTTTAAGATTGTCTTTGAAAGATTTCCCAAAACCAATACCTGGATCAATAATTATATGATCTCTTTTTATCCCTGCTTTAATGGCAATCTCTAATTTGTGATGAAAAAATGATGTTATTTCGCCAATAAGGTCATCGTATGTTGGATTAGACTGCATATTTTTTGGCGTACCCTTAATATGCATCAGGATGACGGGAACATCCGTCTCTGCTATCAATGGCCCCATTGCAGGGTCAAAAGCTAACGCACTTATATCATTAACAATCGTGGCGCCCGCCTCTATTGCCGGTCTCGCTACCTCACTTTTATATGTGTCTATGCTTATAGGGACTTTTGTTTTTCCTGAAAGACTTTCTAACACAGGTAACACCCTGCTGAGTTCTTCATCAAGGGAGACCGGGTCTGAAAAAGGCCTTGTTGATTCACCTCCTATATCGATTATATCTGCGCCTTGCCTAACCATCTCTAAGCCGTGTTCAACCGCACCATTCTTTTCAAGATACACGCCTCCATCAAAAAAGGAATCCGGTGTAACATTCAAGATACCCATAATCAGGGTTTTATGATTATGATTTTTGTTTTTATCCAAAAATTTTAAAAGGCCTGCAGTGTCCATATGGAAAATTAATCTTCCTTTTTTGTTTTTTTCGCCCTTGTCTGCCTTTTTTTTGTCTTTTTTCCCATAATTTCGTCAATCTCCTGGCCGCTTAACGTTTCTTTTTCTAAAAGGGCTTTTGCTAAATTGTTAAGCGAGGTAAAATTATCTTTTAAAAGATTAACTGTTTTTTTGTAGTTTTCATTAATTAGATTGTTGATTTCTTGATCGATTTTTTGTGCTGTCTCCTCACTGTAATCCTTGTGTTGAGTTATTTCGCGTCCCAAGAATATCTCTTCTTCCTTTTTCCCGAAACTTAGGGGACCAAGCTTTTCGCTCATACCATATTCGCAAACCATCTTTCTTGCAATATCAGTAGCCCTTTCTATATCATTGCTTGCGCCGGTTGTTTGTGTCTTTAAGGCTATTTCCTCTGCGATTCTACCCCCCATAAGTATGCTTATATTATCCAAGAGATAATCCTTTGTATAGGTATGTTTGTCATCTATTGGAAGTTGTTGGGTCAGGCCAAGTGCCCTTCCTCTGGGAATGATGGTTACCTTATGAATAGGGTCGGCATTAGGGAGAAGTTTTGCAACCAGTGCGTGGCCAGACTCATGATAGGCGGTAGTTTTCTTTTCTTCGTCGTTTATAATCATACTTCTCCTTTCCGAGCCCATAAGCACCTTGTCTTTTGCATCTTCAAGGTCTTGCATTTCAATATTATCTTTATCGTTTCTTGCAGCAAGCAACGCGGCCTCATTAACCATATTTTCAAGATCTGCGCCTGTAAAGCCCGGCGTTCCTCTTCCAATCACAGAAAGATCAACGTCATCTGAGAGCTTAGTTTTTTTAGTGTGCACCTTTAATATGCCTTCTCTCCCCCTGACATCAGGCACAGGTACTACTACCTGCCTGTCGAACCTTCCCGGTCTTAACAATGCAGGGTCAAGCACATCAGGCCTGTTTGTGGCAGAAATGAGTATAACCCCCTCATTTGATTCAAACCCATCCATTTCAACTAAGAGTTGGTTCAGTGTTTGCTCTCTTTCATCGTGGCCTCCTCCTAAGCCGGCCCCTCTGTGACGTCCTACAGCATCAATTTCATCCAAAAATATAATGCAAGGGGCATTCTTTTTCCCTTGCATAAAGAGATCCCTAACCCTGGAGGCGCCTACACCAACAAACATTTCTACAAAGTCAGAACCGCTTATACTGAGGAAAGGAACCCCTGCTTCTCCTGCTATTGCCCGAGCCAGCAGTGTTTTACCTGTCCCAGGCGCACCTACAAGAAGGACTCCCTTGGGTATCCTGCCGCCCAGGCGTGTAAATTTTTTAGGTTCCCGCAGAAATTCTATGATTTCATGAAGTTCCTCCTTTGCCTCGTCTATGCCTGCCACGTCATCAAAGGTAACCTTATCTTTTTGTTCTGTTACAAGCTTGGCCTTGCTTTTACCGAAAGACAGGGCCTTTCCTCCTCCCACCTGCATCTGTCTGATAAAAAAGATCCATACGCCTATTAAGAGAAGCATGGGGAACCATGACATGAGTATTGTCATATACCATGGGGCTACTTCGTCAGGTTTAGCAGAAATTCCTATATTTTTTGTGCGTAAAATTTTGATTAACTCAATGTCTTTTGGGGCAAATGTTTTAAATGGCCGGCTCTGGCTCGTTATGCCGTATATTCTGTCTCCTTGGATAGTAACCTGATTAATGTCACCGCGCTCAACCATATTAAGGAATTCGCTATAAGCTATCTGTCCGGTTTGTTTAGTTTCTTTTTTGAACATCTGAAATAATAAAACAAACATAAGGCTGATAACCAGCCATAAGGTCAAATTTTTTGAAAATGAGTTCAACTATGATTCCCTCCGTTACGAAGATTAATTATTATTATGCAAGACTGTCAACCGTGAACCGTGAACGATTACAGATAAATATAATAATATAACACACTTTATTCAATAGCGCATTTTAAAATTCTTTTTGTATGCTCCTTTATTTTGTATCTTTCGTCAATCCTGATACCTGGTATCCATATTATATCGTTATGGTTTTCAAGTATAATGGTTTTTTTTCTATCTTCAATAGGAATTTTGTTATCTATAAATATATTTTTTACTTTTTTAAAACCATTAAGGCCAAGGGGAATAAATTTGTCACCTTCCCTTAAGTTTCTAATCTTAAGGGGCCATTGAAGGGTATCAAGGTCAAGGAATGCCAAAAATGGTGACGCAGAATACGGTGAGAAATCCTTTTTAGATATTTCCTTCAATATTATTGTTTGGTCTGTTTCATGGATATGAAATTTTCCAATATTCTTTAAGGAATAGGAAAAACTCTCTAAATAAGTATCATCGTCCAAATTAAATTTAAGCTTTTCGTATATCTTTTTCACAACGAGGCCTTCAGGAAGATTGATTTTTATCTGCGGCTTACTGTTGTCTATAAGTCCTGCAATTCTTTTGATATGACCTAAATCTATTCTTCGTAGATTTCCATTTACTTCTTTTATGGCCTTTCTGATAATTCGATATTTAAGTGCAGGAGGGGCTATTTTAAGCAAGGGCAGGGAAAGTTCTAAGGATTTTTCCCGTGAATCAAGTGACATAATCTTCATAGCTTCTTGGGCCTCTTTTTCCAGAAATTGATCTTCATGCCTAAATAATCCGGCACTGTCACTTAAATGCTGAATAAGCCTTGGCTGATAGGATAGAAGTAGCGGGATTAATTCTAAACGTAACCTATTTCTGAGATATCGTTTATCGAAATTTGAACTATCAGTCATAAATGATGTGTGGTTTTGATTTAAATAAGCCCTGATTTCATTACCCCTTACAAACATAAGAGGCCTGATATAATGTTCATCTCTGATTGCAGGCATTCCCGATAAACCAGTTATTCCGGCCCCTCTCAGAAAATGGATGAGCACAGTTTCCGCCTGATCATTCATATTATGGCCAAGGGCAACCTTTTGACCATTGTGTTTATCTAACACCCTTTTTAAAAATTGATACCTTTCTTCCCTGGCCCTTTCTTCAATGGATGACCCATAGGTATTTATTGCCTTCTTTGGCCTGTCATATACGAATGTGACATTTAATTTTTCGGCAAGATCATATACAAACTTTGTTTCTTCTTTATCTTCTTCTGGTCTTAATCCATGATCAAAATGAGCAACTATTATAGTAAAATCTAATGATTTATGAAGCTGGTAGAGGATTTTCAAAAGGCAGACGGAATCCGCCCCCCCTGATACAGCAACAATAATCTTGTCTCCCTTGGTGATCATCTTGTAGTCAAGTATAGTGGATAAAACTTTTTTTTCGATTGGATGAAATTTCATAATTTAAATTGACCATTAATGGCAATTTTATTAAAATAGCATTATTTGTTATATGGACAAGACTTTAGATTCTTATATTTTTTTATTATAACCTTTTTTCATGTCAAAATGAACACTAAATAAATCGACTGTCAATTTGCAATTTAGAAGTTAAAGGAAATTAGTTTGAAAAAGAGTAAAGTTTTAAAAGATATAAAAGAACAACAACGTATTTTGGAAAGGGACAGGCTTTCATCTTATGCAACCCTAAGTATTCAGTCAAAGAGAAGGGTATACGAGCAGGAAGTGGAGGATGGGCACAGGGAAAATTTTTCTATTGATTCAGACAGAATTTTGCATTCTTTAGCCTATTCCAGGTATATAGACAAAACGCAGGTATTTTATCTCATTAAGAATGATCATATTACCCATCGTGTCCTTCATGTCCAATTGGTATCCAAGATTGGCCGAACTATAGGCCGTCTTCTGAATCTAAACGAGGATTTGATTGAGGCCATTGCCCTTGGACATGATATAGGACACGCACCTTTTGGGCATGATGGCGAGAGATTTTTATCGGATTTATCTAAAGGTCATGACCTGGGTAATTTTTTGCATAATGTACAGGGAGTTCGTTTTGTAGATGTAATAGAAAAAAAAGGTTGCGGCTGGAATCTTTCACTACAGGTGTTGGATGGTATACTTTGTCATAATGGTGAGGTGCATAATGTAAGACTGTATCCTGATAAAGACAAGGATTTCAATTTGCTGGATGAAGAAATAAATAAGCTTAAAGAGAATCGAGATTTTTCTATATGGCCTATGACCTTAGAGGGGTGTGTAGTGAGAATGGCGGATACTATTAGCTACATAGGCAGGGACATAGAGGATGCTATAAGACTTGACTTGATTAAAAGAGATGAAATCCCCGAGGCGTGCCGCAGGATACTTGGAGATACCAATGGTACTATAGTCTACACACTGGTTGAAGATCTTATATCCGAGAGCCTTGAAAAACCATATATCTCTTTTAGTCCTGAAGTGGCGGATGCTATGAAAAGGCTTAAAGATTTTAATCAGGAGTTTATATACAGAAACCCAAAGGTAAAAAATCAAACTAACAAATTGAAATTAATGTTTGAGTTGCTATTTGAAAAATATTACGAAGATCTTATGTCCGGCAATGACGGTTCTGTTATCTTTAAAGAATTTTTAGATGGAATGTCCTCCCAATATGGGAAAAAAACACCTGCTGCAATGATTGTCCGTGACTTTATTGCAGGCATGACGGACGATTATTTTTTGCGGCAGTGCCAGGAAAATTTTATGCCAAGACTTATATTAGGCCATTATTAAAAAATGAAAAGGGTCCGGTTATTTTTTTTAAAAGTTTTTTAAAAAGTTGTTGACAAATTGTTGAGAAAGATTAATAAAGGGAAAAATTTCTATTGCAGTTTAAACATAAAGTATGGTAACAAAAACATTAGCATGGAAATAACACAAGCATTTAAATTTTTTTTGATATATATTTCAAGCTCTTATCAGATAAACGAGCAATTGTTAACAATATAATAAAAAAAGCCTGTCAATAATGACAGGCTTTTTTTATTATATAATGATGTAAGATGTCATAATTTTAAAAGCACAATTTGGAGGCTTAACTGTTATGGATAATTCGTCTGAGGTGAGGGAAGGGGATGTCCTTCTAAAACTGGAAAATATTCTTATGGCATTTGGGAAGGTCCAGGCCCTGAATGGCGTTAGTCTGGAGGTAAAAAAAGGGGAGATACATTCCATCATTGGACCAAATGGCGCGGGAAAGACAGTAATGATGAACTGTATAAACGGACTTTACCACCCTCAACAGGGAGATATCTATTATAAGGGGAAAAAAATTAATCACCTTTCTCCTCATAAAAGGGCTGAAATTGGTATTGGGAGGACATTTCAAAAGCTTGAGCTCTACGGTGGGATGTCCGTGCTTGATAACATAAGAATGGGCTCTCATGTGCATTTAAAATCCGGAATTGTAAGCGGCTCTATCTATGCTGGCAAGACAAAGAAGGAAGAGTTAGAAGACCGGAGATTTATTGAAGAGGAGATTATAGATCTCCTGGAGATTGAGGAAATTCGAGATCAAGTTGCCCATATGCTTCCCTATGGGCTCCAAAAGAGGGTGGAACTTGGAAGGGCATTGGCTTTAAGGCCCGAAGTAATTCTTCTTGATGAGCCGATGGCTGGGCTAAACCTGGAAGAAGTGGAGGATATGGCCAGATTTATTCTTGATATAAACGAAGAAAAACGCTGGAAAGTGACATGTATTTTAGTTGAGCATGATATGGGGGTAGTTATGGATATATCTCATAATGTATTTGTGCTTGACTTTGGAAATATGGTTATAGATGGAATCCCTGAAAAGGTTAGCAGTGACCCCCAGGTTATTAAGGCATATTTAGGAGAGGAAGATCTTTACGCAACAAGGAGATAAAATGACCGAGGAAAATATAAAAATAACAGAAGACCTGACAATCCCCCAGTTATTTTTGCACCAATGTAAAAGATATGGAGACAAAAAGGTTGCCATGAGGGAGAAAGAATTTGGGATATGGAGGCCTTTTACCTGGAAGGACTATCTTGAAAACGTAAAATACCTTTCCCTTGGAATGGTAAGTCTCGGGCTAAAGAGGGGAGACAAGGTTGCCATGATTGGTGATAACAGGCCGGAAGGCGTGTGGGCGGAGATGGCCGCCATGTGTGCCGGAGCCATCCCTGTTTGGCTTTTTCAGGACTGCATGATGGAAGAGGTTAAATATATTATAGATCATTCAGACAGCAATTTTTTTGTGGGAGAGACACAGGAAGAGGTGGACAAAGGAATTGGAATTATGCCCGATTGTCCGAAATTAGAGTATATAATCTGGGATGATCCAAAGGGGATGAGGCGCTACAATCAGGATTTTCTCAAAAGCATAAAAGTTGTTCAAGAGTTGGGAAGGGAACTGGATAAAAAAGAACCGGAGCTTTTTGAAAATCTGATAAAGGAGGGCAACGGAAATGATATTTGCCTGTTGTTTTACACATCCGGAACAACAGCGCTCCCTAAGGGCGCTTTATTGACGCATTATAACATGCTAAGCATGGGTGAGGATCTAATGAAAACAGACCCCTGTTATGATACGGATGACTTTGTTTCCTATCTTCCATTCGCATGGATAGGAGAGCAGATGATGTCGATTTCATGCGGTCTTCAAATTGGATATACCATTAATTTTCCGGAGGAGCCTGAAACAGGACAGCATAATATAAGAGAAATCGGCCCCCATGTTATGTTTGCCGCCCCCAGGCTTTATGAGGGATTAACGAGGCAGGTCCAGGTCAAATATTTAGATTCTACATGGATAAAGAGAAAGATTTATGAAATAGCAACAAAGATAGGGTATCATGTGGCAGACCTAAGGTTTGAAAAGAAGCATATACCATGGTATTGGAAGGTATCTAACTGGTTTGCATATATTACTATGCAAAAAAAAATGAAAGACCATCTCGGGATGTCGCGATTAAGGTACTGTTACACAGGCGGCGCTGCAATGGGGCCTGACCATTTTCGCTTTTTTCATGCCCTGGGTGTAAACCTGAAACAGATTTACGGCCAGACTGAAATAGCAGGAATATCGGTGGTGCACAGGGATGGAGATATAAAATTTGACACAGTGGGTACACCTTTGCCTGGAACGGAAATCAAGATAACGGAAGATGGTGAGATTCTTTCAAGGGGCCCCTCAGTCTTTAAAGGGTATTATAAAAACGATGAGGCAACCGAGAAGACACTGAAGGACGGCTGGCTTTATTCAGGTGACACTGGTTTTATAGATGACGACGGCCATCTGGTTGTATTTGACCGGTCAAAGGATGTTATGTTGCTCAATGATGGAAAACCTTTTGCGCCTCAATATCTGGAAAGCAGGCTTAAGTTTAGCCCTCATGTTCAGGATGCATGGGTCATAGGTGATAAACTTCCCTATATAACGGCTGTTATGTGTATAGATTATTCAGTTGCAGGCAAGTGGGCCGATGAACATAAGATTAATTACACAAGCTACCCGGAACTATCCCAGGATCCAAGGATCTACAATCTAATCCAGGAGCAAATTGAAGAAGCAAATGAGAGCCTTCCTGAGCCGGCAAAAATAAGGAAATTTGTTAATCTCTTTAAGGCATTTGATGCGGACGATGATGAGCTAACGAGAACAAGCAAACTCAGAAGGGGTTTTATGGCGGAAAGGTACAAGGATATCATAGAAAACCTTTATAAGGATACGGATATTGTTCACTTAGATATGACCATAACCTATGAGGACGGAAGGGAACAGCCCATAAAGACGGATCTGAGGATTCAGGAAATTGAGAGTAAGCAGTAAGAAGTAATAAGTAAGCAGTAGGGAGTAAGCAGTAGGGAGTAAAGGGAAAGGGAAGTGTATGTGACAAAGAATGAATATCGAGGATATAGGGATTTAGAGGTTTATCAAATGGCTTATCAGATTGCCTTGGATATTTATCAGCTTACAAAAACCTTTCCGAAAGAAGAAAAATATTCTCTAACAGATCAAATAAGACGATCTTCACGAAGTGTGGCTGCAAACTTGGCTGAGGCATGGAAAAAAAGACGATACGAAAAGGCATTTATTAGCAAATTAATAGACTGTGCTGGTGAGGCTGGTGAAACTGAAGTGTGGTTAGATTTTTCAAAGGATTTTGGATATATAAAAGCTGATCAATATCAACAGCTTATGGAAAGGTGTGATGAAGTAAATAGAATGTTATATGGTATGATCGATAAAGCAGACAAGTTCTGCCGATAATTGTTTTTCTTACTGCATACTGCTTACTGCATACTGTTTACTGCTTACTGCATACTAAAAAAAGGGGGGTAGAAAAGAATGGAATTATTTTTAATGACACTAACTACCGGGATTATGGTTGGAGGTATATATGCGCTTGTTGCGCTTGGCTGGGTGCTGATATATAAATGCTCAGGGGTATTGAACCTTGCCATGGGAGAGTTAACCCTTATAGGAGCCTATGTAACGCTTTCCTTTTATACAGCAGGTGTGCCATTTATCTTAAGTGTAATATGTACCCTTATAATAGGTATTGTTCTTGGTATTCTTGTGGAAAGAATCTTCTTAGACAGACTTATTGGAGAGCCTATCCTCGCCGTAATTATGGTTACTGTTGGACTTTCTTTTTTCCTTAAGGGAGCAATTGGATTTATCTGGGGCACGGACACAATGGTATTTACTCCGGCTATTTTTTCTCTTAAGCCTTTTACCATAGGGTTTTTAAAGATTTCAACCGTTTATTTCTGGTCATTTATTCTGGCAATTGTGCTTTTTCTTGTGTTTGTGGCCTTTTTTAAATATACCCGTTGGGGTCTCTCTATGCAGGCAACAGCGGACGATGAGACGGCAGCCCTGTCATTAGGGGTAAGCGCCAGATTTGTATATGCGGCAGCTTGGGCCATTGCCTTTATGTCGGCCGGTGTTGGAGGCGCTCTTCTGGGAAATATCAACGGGATTAACATATCTATCGGTTATTTGGGGTTGTTGGTTTTACCTGCCGTGGTCTTAGGCGGTCTAAACTCAATCCCCGGAGCAGTAGTAGGGGGAATTACTATTGGTATTTTACAGAATTTTGCCGGCACTTACTTAGACGGATTTTTCCCGGGCGGGGTTAAGGAGATTTTCCCGTTTGCTTTTATGGCAATTTTCTTGCTGTTTATGCCTTATGGTTTCTGGGGCTGGGAAAAGATTGAGAGAATGTAGCATTGAATTTTCAATTTTCGATTGTCAATTTTCAATTGAAGGAGATTAGTTTATGACAAGAGTTTGGCTTCCTTGTGGAGATTATCATCAGTACTATGCTGAGGATCAGGGCTGGTGGCAGACCAATGTAGTAAAGGGGAAAATGATTTTTCTTTTGCTCATCGTATTTGTCATAATACCCTTATTTGCACAATATGAGATTATTATAGATGGATACTGGCTGGGTGTAGCCAATATGATAGGATACACTGCTCTTGGCGCACTGGGTGTTCAGCTTCTTATAGGGTATGCCGGCCTGATAACATTAGGCCATGCCGCCTTTATTGCTGTGGGAGCCTATACAAGCACCCTTTTAATCCTGAGGTTTCCATGGCCTCAGTTTGCCATTGACTGGGGTATTGCTTACCCTATAAGTATAATTATAGCCGGCCTGGTTGCTGGCCTCTGGAGTGTGCTATTTGGTCTCCCTTCAGCCAGGGTAAAGGGTTTTTATCTTATACTTACTACCATGGCAGCACAGTTTATTACCGTTGATTTTGTGCTGACCCAGTATGTAAGCAAAATTGGTGGTCGTGGCCAGGCCTTTTCCCTTCCGCCAGGCACTATCAAGATTGGCCCATGGTTTATAGACACGGATATTAAGGTATATTTTTTAATGATAATTCTTCTGACACTTACGGTCATGGTTATGGCTAATTTGTTGAGAAGCAGGGTAGGAAGGGCCTGGATTGCAATCAGGGATAATGATATTGCCGCGGAGACGCTCGGTATTAATATTGTATGGTATAAGTTATTGAACTTTTTTGTCGCAGGATTTATGGGAGGTATTGCCGGGGCATTCTGGGTAAGCAACTGTGCGGCCTTAAGCCCTGAGCATTTTCCATGGTTCTGGTCTCTCTGGCTGGTAGGTGTAATATTAATCGGCGGAGGAGGGATTGACGGGGCCATTTTTGGGTCCATATTTATGGTGATGGTAATGGAACTGTTGCAGATGGCGGCCATACCTCTTGCTGAATATTACCCAAAGATCCTTTTTGATTTTGCATTTATCAAGGACGCCGCCTTTGGTCTTGCAATATGCGCATTTTTAATCTATGAGCCAAGGGGAATTTCTTATAGATGGTGGCAGATAAAGAATTATTTTAATCTTTGGCCGTTTTCTTATTAGGATCAAGGTTTAATGGTTAGATTGATAATTGTAAACAACTTAACTATTCAACTATTAATGGACTCGTAAAAAGTCTCGAAATCGTCATGCCGGACCCCGTATCCGGTACGGGGCAGGCCCGATCCGGCATACAGAACGTATTGAAATTACTGGATTCCGGCTTTCGCCGGAATGACGGAAAAGAGAATTTATCGATTTTTTACGAGATTGTTAACTATTTAACGACTAAACTAAAAGTAGAGGGGGGGTGAACATCAGGGCAATATAGTAATATTATTGTTAAGAGAGTTTAATAAGTTTATTTTTAAAAAAGGGGGAACACTATGAAAATGAAAAAGATATTGATATTTGTTGTTGCCTTTGCATTCTTGTTTGGACTGTCCTCTATAGCGCTTGCCAAGACAATAAGGGTAGGCGGCATTATGGATACAACGGGCGCCACCTCGGATGTGGGTAAAGACTATGCCATCGGAATGGCAGAGGCATTCCATTATATAAATGATGCAGGTGGTATAAATGGAAAGAAGATAAAATATACCTGGTTTGATTATGGCTATCGTATCCCCGAGGCACTGACCAAATATAAGCTCCTTAAAAGAATGAAGGTTGTCGCTATAATGGGATGGGGAACAGGTGATACAGAGGCACTTTCTCCTACGGTTAACAAGGATAAAATACCGTATGTATCCGCCTCATATTCCGCCCACCTTACAAGACCAGTAGACTGGGTAAGCAAGGATGGAAAAAAGCATCTCGGAACGGCCTACAACCTTTTCTTTTCCTCGGATTACTCTACCAATGCCAGGGCATGCCTTACTGCCTGGTATGATAAAAAATGGCCAAAAAATGCTGATTACGGAAAGAGAAAGCCAAGCCTCGTATGTTCGTATATGTTTTCTTCTCCATACTGCAGCGCAGCAATTAATGCAATAAAGGATCAGGCAAAAATGCTTGGCTTTGAGATAGGCAAGGACCAGGACGTTAGCCTCTTTGCCATTGATACTAAGAGCCAGGTTATGGCAATGAATAAATTTAAACCGGATTTAGTATGGCACGGCAATACAACCATGTCCGTCTCTGCTACCCTCAGAGATTGCTATGCCATGGGATTAAAGGCTGACCATATAGTTAATAACTGGGGAATGGATGAAAATCTTCCGCGTCTTGCAGGAGATGCTATGAGCGCTAAAGATGGCTTGACTGTTCTGGGCGCTACCCCGGTAAAATTCTTTGGGCAAAAATCTGACAACATGGATAAGGTTGTAGAGTATGCCAAGAAATATAACCCAGGAATACCGGCAGTGAAACGTCTGAACAGGACACCCCAGGCATGGGCCGATGCATTAGTGCTTTGGGAGGCAATGAAACGTGCAGACAAGGCAGGCGATCTAACAGGGCCTGGTATTATGAAAAAGGGTTTTGAAACCATGAAAAACTATCATATCGGCTTAGGCACCGGCGATGTTACTTATACACCTACGGATCATAGGGCTGCATCTGCTTGCCTGGTCCAGGAATATAAGGACAAAAAATTTCAAGAGGTGGAATTTGTTGACTTGAAGGCCAGATGGCCGAAAAAATGGGCCTCTGAATGGCACGGATGGTAATTAATTAATTTCGAAATTTGTAATGCGGATTTCGAAATTTAAGACATGAGAATTGGAGGTAGGGCCCTTGGAAGAAACAGATAAAATATTACGTATTAATAATATTGAGGTAAAATACCATGAGGTGATCCTTGTGCTCAAGGGAGTCTCCATAGAGATCCCAAGAGGTGGTATAGTTGCCCTTTTAGGCGCCAATGGTGCAGGAAAAAGCACGACGCTTAAATCTATCTCCGGCCTACTTAAGGTTGAGGTTGGAGAGGTCACTGATGGGGCTATCGAGTTCGAAGGCGTTAGGATTCATAAAAAGACTGCCGTGGAGATTGCAAAGATGGGCATAATCCAGGTAATCGAGGGTCGTCGCGTCTTTGAACACCTAACTGTTGAGGAAAACCTGAAGGTTGGGGCCCATTTAAGAAAGACAGGAACAGTTAAAGATGGATTAGAGCTGGTTTACCGTTATTTTCCCAGACTGAGGCAGAAAAGATCTGAAACCGCAGGATTTGTCAGTGGTGGAGAGCAACAGATGGCAGTAGTTGGAAGGGCGCTTATGACAGAACCTAAGCTAGTGCTTTTAGACGAGCCGTCTATGGGGCTTGCCCCTATGCTTATACACGAGATATTTAATATTCTTACCAAACTGAACAAGGAGGAGAACATTTCAATCCTTCTCGTTGAGCAGAATGTTAAGCTGGCATTGAATGTTGCGCCTTATGCCTATGTACTGGAAAACGGTCGGATTGTAATGGACGATACATCTGAGAAACTTAAGGAAAATGAAGACATTAAAGACTTTTACCTTGGGCTTTCCGATAAAGGCAAAAAAAAGAGCTTTGCCGATGTAAAGCATTATAAACGAAGGAAAAGATGGTTAACATAGCCCTGAACTTAATTAAAATAGGGAGGTTTATTATGTCAAAGAAGACTATTGTGCTATTAACAGCGCTTATTTTTGGTATGGGAGTAATTTTTGTTTCCTGTGCCGGTATGCAAGTAAAGCCAACAGCGGCTAATTTTAAGGCACCGAAAATTGAAATCGAAATGGTAGACGTACCTCAGTTTGACGGGTACTGGTATTATAGCGGGAAGATAAAACCAACTAAGGGTAAGGCAGGGAATCATGGTGCACCGCTCGCTCTGGCTGTTACCTTAAACATAACTAACCCGAATCCATATCCTGTTTTACTGGATGGATACAAATTTGGCATTGTATTTGATAAAGAATTTGCCATGGTTACCATCAATGGCTATGATACCCAGTGGATACCGGCAGGTAAGACAAACCAGCTAAGGGCCACCACTATGATTACTACTCGTTCAGCATTGCTGAACCTTGGGGTTACCAGTGGATATAAACTAAAGGCCAAGGGGATAAACATGTGGCAGGCAATGGAAAAATGGTGGACAACAATTGGTGATATGGCCTTCCCCATCTCGGTTGAAGAAGGCGCATTTACATTTTCGGCAAATGGAATGTCTAAGACCATTCCATTTGCTGGCACATACAAGCCTTGAGAATGTTTGTTGTCTATTACTTGTCTTGTACTTTGATAGAAAGATGGGAATAAATAACCGACATTTTGACAGGTTATTTTAGATTATAAAAACAGGCCGCTAACGCATAGACTTTGGCGGCCTGTTTTTTGTTTGTAATAAAAGGGGTCAAACTTAATCTCTGGAGGGAATTTTATGGGCCTGTATGATTTTACAATATATGATATAATAAAACGAAATGCCAGTTGCTTTAAAAAGCGGGCTGCATGGTTAGAGGTAGAAGATGGAAGGGAATTAACCTTTAGCCAGATAAAGGATATGGTTGATCAACTATCTAAGGGTTTACAGGATTCAGGGTTAAAGAAGGGTGACAGGATTGGCGTAATAGGGAAAAACAGCCTGGAATATTTTCTTCTTTATGGCGCGGCATCTGCCCTGGGTTTGATAGTACTTCCAATAAACTGGAGACTTTCAGCAGATGAAGTGGAAAATAATCTAAAAGATGGGACGCCACGAATACTTTTTGCAGATGGAGAATTTCAAGAACTAATAGACGGGATAAAGGAAAAGCTGCCATTTGTAGAAAGATATTACAATTTAATTGGAAATGAAGGCTCCTTTGAGAATTTTAATCAGTTACTCGATAATGGCGATGATTTCAGGGAGGAAGATGTAGCCTCAAGCGATGGGGCTGTGATAATACACACTGCGGCAGTTGAAGGCAGGCCAAGGGGCGCACTTGTAAGCTATATGAATTTAGTTTCAGCAACAACGCAATTTGGCTATTTATTTAATATTACGAGGAATGATGTTCACCTTAATATTCTTCCCCTCTTTCATGTTGGAGGGCTTTTTATTGCCATGACAGCGTTTCATGCGGGCGCCCTGAATATTAATGTGAGCAAGTTTGATGCGGAAGAGGGTGTAGAGCTTATTCAGGACAAGAAAGTAACCATGTTTTTTGATTTTGCACCTATACTGGCTTCAATTCTGGATAGCCAGGAAAAGAGCGGGAAAGATATCAGCTCTTTAAAGGTGGTGGCAGGCCTGGACAGCCCTGAAACCATAGAGCGGTTTCAAAGGGTTACAGATGGGCGGTTTTTTGTAGTTTATGGTCAGACAGAGACTTCTGCGCTGGTTACGATTTCTCCATATAATGATAGACCTGGATCTGCAGGAAGACCTTTATCCCTTGCAGATGTGCGCCTCTTTGACGACTACGACAAGGAAGTAGAGACGGGAATGGTGGGAGAGGTTGTGGTCAGAGGCCCTATGGTGTTTAATGGCTACTGGAATTTACAGAAAGAGACAGAGCACACATTGCGTGAAGGATGGCATCATACTGGAGACCAGGGAAAATTTGATGAAGACGGATTTCTCTTCTATGCAGGAAGAAAGGCAGAGAAAGAGCTCATCAAGCCAGGAGGCGAAAATGTGTATCCGGCAGAGGTTGAAAAAGTTATACTTGAACATCCTTTAGTAGAAAAAACAGTGGTTTTTGGTGTACCTGACCCAAAATGGAAGGAAGGTATTAAGGCAGTATGCCAGTTAAAGGAAGGGGTTAGTCTCGAAGCGAAGGAACTTATGGATTTTGTTGGAGAACGGATAGCCAGATTTAAAAGACCTCAGTATGTAGAATTTGTATCGGAATTGCCTGCTCTTGAGGATGGTTCCATAGACAGGGTGAAGGTTAAGGAATTATACGGCCAAGAATAGTTAGCATATAAGAAAAGATTGTTGAAAGCCCTGCTTGAACTGTGGGGCTTTCTTATCTGTTGTAAAGTCTGTCCTAACCATAATCCTTGCTCCACCGACATGTATACTCGTTGCAGTTTCCCAACATAACAGTAATATAATCAGTTTCGTTTCTTTTTGACGGCACAAATTAGGACGATTCCAAGGGCTGCCACTACAGTATTAATCATAAACGCCTGGTCGTAACTGCCGGTTGTATCCCGCAGCACACCGCTTACCCAGTGAACCATAATAGCACCGGTGCCATAGAACAGAGTCCAGGCACCGATCACTGTTCCCATGACCTCTTTTGGAAAATAGTCACCGGCGCAGGCACCGTATATGGGAAAGGTGGCACCATAGAAGACAGCCATAATGCCGACAAGAACATAAAATGTTATCGAGGAATCTCCAAGCAAGATGATCCCTGATAAACAGGCGGTAATAAAGGAATTGGAAATGATAATGGTCCTTTTCCGGCCAAGATAATCGGACAGGGGTAAGATAGTTAACACTCCTACGGTTTGACATATTCCGTGTATCGTTGCCAATAAACTCGCCTTTTCCATGGGCAATCCCAACTGATATTTAGCATAATCCACCATGAAAGTCGTGATTCCATATAGGCTATAAGCAATGCAAGAGTATGACAGTCCAATGAGCCAGAATGTCTTGTCTCTGAATAATGTGGAAAATTTGATCTTTGAATGGCCTTCCTCATCCGGTCCGTTAAGCGAATTAGATTTCTTCCGGCCCCACGGCAGGTACCCAGCCGACTCAGGACTGCTTCTCAAAAACACCCCGTTTACCGCAACCATTACCAGGGCCCCTGCTCCCAGGAAATACCATGAATAGCGCCAGTTGAGATGATTCACAATCCATGGAAATACGATTCCCACAGAGGCAAAGCCAAGCCCATAGCCTGTAGATAGTATCCCAAGGGCCATTCCTCTGCGATTGGCAGTAAACCATCGTTGGACTAATGTGATTACAGGAGTCCACATGCCGGTGGCTCCAATCCCTACCACTGCGTAAAAAATGCACGCAGTCCAAAGAGATTTAACCGTTCCCATCATGAGAATGCCAACGCCTAAAATGAAGGCGCAGGTGGTAATAACCCTCCTTGCCCCAAGTCTATCTGTAAGATAGCCGGCAAAAGGGGTCAATATAATATAGGAAAAGAGATAAGCATTGAAAATGGAGCCTCCAGCCGTGCGGTTGAAACCTAAATCTCTGATCATCTCGGGCAGAACAACGCTATAGCCCAGGCGGACGGAATAATTAATAAAAAGATTAACAAAGCATGTTGCAAGAATAATCCATGCCCAGTGAATATGGCCTCTTTTTATCATGAGTCTTTTTTACTTTTTAAGAAATTGACGACATGACGGATATATTTCTCCGGTTGGTGTTCATAGGTGTTGTGGCCGCATTTCGGGAGCACAGCCAGCTCTCCGTAGGGAAGGTGCCTGTAAAAGGTCACACCCTGCTCCACGTCAAAGAGGAAGCTCCTGTCAGGATAGAGCACCAGCGAAGGGCAGATGACATGCGGCAGGAGATCCCTAAGGTCAAAAATGTCCTTGCCATAGGCTCCGCCGTACCTTCGGAATTGATTGTAAAATGGTTCGGCGCGATCTTTTCCGTGCCAATCGATCAACTTTTCTTTGAGCTCGTATTCCAATTCTTGGAAGACCTTTGGGAATTTAGGTTTATTAAATTCAGACATTGGGATTTCGCTGTAGCATTGCGTGCTTGAGGTAACAATAGTTCTGACACGATCGGGAAATTTAACAGCATAGTCTATTGCGACGACTCCTCCTTCGCACTGACCGATAAGGTGGAAAGAGCCAATCCGGAGGAAATCCATTAACTGGTTCAAGTCATTTATGCTGTCGGAGCGGAATCTATCACTCACATAGAAGTCCTCAATATTTTTCCCACTTTCCGACCTTCCATATCCCCTCCTGTCATACATGACGACCCTGTAGCCATTTTCAACAAGGGCCGGATAGATGTCCTTCCACATTTTTGTACATCCAAAGCCATGATGGAGCAGTACAACAGAGTCGCCGTCTCCAAGAACTTCGTAGTAGATCTTTATATGATTTATATTCGTAAATGGCATTTGTATTCCCTAACCTATTATTCGTATACCTTGGTTATCTCATAGCCGCGAAGGACTGCCAACCCACCAAAAGCAAGGCTCCCCAGCTCATCCTCACCTGGGTAAATGAGAAGTGGCC
>CAYSWP010000010.1:0-18405 GCA_964434795.1 uncultured Desulfobacteraceae bacterium
AATCAGCAGACAGGGTGAAATATGACGTACCCTTTTTTGGAACATGGACATCTACTGACCCCAACTTTTTTACAAGGGGCAAGGGGCTCATCAGGGATAGAATGCATATGCAATTTCCTGGCGGGCTTCCTGTTGATGGAGTACCTGGAATGAAGGTTATGGAGGAATTATGGAAGCGTTATAAGACAGTAACCAAATTTGACGCCTCATACTGGGAAGGTGTGTCCATTGCAATGATTATGGAGAAGGCATTCCAGACAGCCCACGATAAATTCGGAAAGGTTAACAGTGAGACCATAAATCAGGCCTTAGAAACATTCAACAATGTGGATTTTGGCGGGGTTATACCCAATGTTACATACACAAAGACAGATCATAGTGGTTCATTTACTGCAAGGATTGTCAAGATTAACGAAGACCAAACCTACACACCGCTCACAAACTTTTTCATTCCTGGAAAAGAGCGGGTAAAACTTTTGAAAAGGTAATAAATGAAGGCTTTTAGAGGTCAACCAAGTATCTTCACCTCCAGACAGCCCGAAGATAAAAGGGCAGAACTGGAGGTGAATAATCTATCATTACAATTCGGCGGCGTTACAGCCATTGATGATGTGGATATATCCGTGCATACGGGGGAGATATTGGCGGTAATAGGCCCAAACGGGGCCGGAAAAACCAGCCTGCTGAACAGTATTACCGGATATTATAAACCGCAAAAGGGCAGCATCATCTTCAACGGGCAGGAAATCACCCATATGTCTACCCACCACCTTACCAGACTGGGCATTGGAAGAACGTTTCAGAACATTGAGCTATTCCCGGGCATAAGCGTTCTTAAGAATATGCTTTTAGCGAGGCATGTTCATGCCAGGTATGGTGTAGGTTCAGCGTCTTTTTTCCTTCCATCGGTAAAAAAAGAAGAGGTAAATCACCGCAAGGTCCTGGAGGAACTGATAGATTTCCTTGAAATGCAGGCAATCAGAAAACAGTTAGTAGGTTCTCTGCCCTATGGACTGCGTAAGAGGGTAGAGTTAGGGAGGGCATTGGCCTTAGAGCCCAAATTGCTGATCCTTGATGAACCATTTGCAGGCATGACCTTGGAGGAAAAGGAGGATATGGTGAGGTTCCTCATGGAATTAAATGAGGGATGGGGACAGACCATGATACTTGTTGAACATGATATGTCCGTTGTTATGAGTATATCTCAAAAGGTTGTGGTGTTGGATTTTGGAAGGAAGATAACGGAAGGTCCACCGGAGGTTGTTCAGGATCATCCCCAGGTAATTAAGGCCTATCTTGGTGATGCAGTTAAAATTTAAAGTTAGCAATCTAAAATTATAAGTTGAAGGCCACTAACAGCTAATTGTTAATTGAGCAAGGTGCTTAGATTGAAAAAAATAAATCGCTTAGACGAACAAATATTATCTGACCTTACAAAATATACATTACCACAGGTATTGGTAAAACAGGCCCAAGAATTTGGAACAAAAGAAACCGCCGTCCGGGAAAAAAGCTTTGGCATATGGCAGGCCTATAACTGGAATGACTACCTTCAATATACGAGAAAGGCAGCCTTAGGGTTGGCGACACTTGGTTTAAAGAGGGGTGAAAATATAGGTATAATAACCAATAATCACCCTGAATGGCTCTTTGCTGAATTAGGAGCTCAGGCCCTTGGCGCAGTAACCTTAAACCTGTTTTCATCTGCAATCGCAAAAGAGCTTTCCTTTGGCTTAGGTAGAGTGCAGGCGGCCTTTGTTATTGCAGAGGACCAGGAACAGGTTGATAAGCTTATCGAGGTTAAAGAGGACCTATCATTTGTTCGTAAGGTAATATATATTGACCAGACCGGCATGAGGACCTATACCGAAAATGACTGGCTTATCAGTTTCGAGAAGCTGTTAGAGCTTGGGGCGGATTTAGATAGAAAATCACCAAATTTCTTTTCAGACGAGTTAAACAAGGGGAAACCGGATGAGATAGCGCTGATGATTATGACTTCCGGAACTACGGGGCTCCCAAAAGTTGCCATGATCAAACATAAGAATTTTACTGAAATGGCGAGGAAATGGCTTGAGGCGGCCCCTATCGGTCTCGGAGATAACTGGATTTCCATTACCCCTCCGGCCTGGATTGTTGACCAGATGTGGGGTGTAGGAATAACACTATGCGGCGGCATGGTAATGAATTTTCCAGAGACACTTGAAACAGCAGTAGAAGATTTTAGGGAGATTGGACCAACCGTCATCATTACCGCCTCCAGGTTCTGGGAAGATCTTGCCTCAAAGATCAGGGTTAAGATAAGTGATTCGAGTTTCATTAAACGTTTTATGTACAATACCTGTATGAAAATTGGAGGGGCGGTTGTTGACAGACAGTCCCAGAAACAGGAAGTTCCATTCTATTTACATTTGCTTTACAGGGTAGCGTCCCGTGTTATGTTTCAGCCACTCATGGACCGTGTCGGCGCCTCCCAATTCAGAGGCGCTTACACTGGAGGACACCCAATTAGCCCTGACGTGATAAGGTTTTTCAGGGCCAATGGACTAAACCTAAAGCAATGTTATGGACTTACCGAGTCAGGGGGCATATTTCAAGTACAACCTGACAATGAGGTTAAGTTAGAGACTGTCGGCATTCCATTGCCGAGAACAGAGGTAAAAATAGGGGAAGATCAAGAAGTTCTTGTTAAAAGCGAATCTAATTTTGCCGGCTACTATCAAGACCCGGAGGAGACGTCAAAAACTATAAGCAATGGATGGCTCCACACAGGAGACGCCGGATATATAGATGAGGACGGACATCTTCTCATTATCGGCAGAAAAGAAGAGATCATGAGAACTAAAGAGGGTGAGGCCTTTTCCCCTGATTTTATCGAAACGCGGCTAAAATTCAGTCCCTACATCAAGGAGGCGGTCATATTTGGAGAAGGTCAACCTTACATAACTTCCTTTATGAATATTGACTTTGGAAATGTAGGGAATTGGGCGGAGGAAAGGAAGATACCATATACAACTTATACCGACCTAACCCAGCAATCCGAGGTGGAAGGCCTTATCAGGGAAGAAATCAGGGAGGTTAATACTCAGTTGCCGGAGCCTATGCGGCTTGTTTATTTTATTTTGCTGTATAAATTACTCGATGCCGATGATGAGGAATTGACCAGGACAGGCAAGGTAAGGAGAAAATTTGTCTTTCAGCAATACAAAGACCTTATAGATGCCATGTACTCAGATAAAAAGGAATTAGAGGTAAGGGGTAAGGTTAAGTATAGAGACGGGACAGTTGGTACGATTGAAACTACCGTCAAAATACTTAAAGTCTAATGATTTTGTTAGTTGTTATTAGTTAACTGTTAAACCCAATAACAAGAGTGGGAGCTTTTTCATGGAATTCTTTTTTCAAATACTTATAAACGGCTTATCCCTAGGTTTTCTTTATGCACTTGCAGCGCTTGGCTTTGTCATGATTTTCAAGTCGAGCAGTGTGCTAAACTTTGCACACGGTGAATTAATGGCTATAGGCGCATTTCTATTCCTTGTGCTTACAACCTGGGCAAAACTGCCTATTTGGCTGGCATTTATATTGACCCTCGCAGGTTCCTTCTCCCTTGGATTTATAATTGAACGATTTTTCTTGCGGCCACTTATTGGCGAGGCCCTTATCGAGGTAATCATGCTGACGGTTGGTCTTGCCATCATGCTAAAGGGATTGATGTTGTTTATATTTGGTGGTGATATACACAGTTATCCGGATTTTTTGCCGGAGTCTCTTACGTTTCAATGGGGAGCAATCGAAATCTCAGGGGTTTATGTTGCTACCTTTATAATAGGAATAATTTTTCTTGGACTTTTTGGCTTTTTCTTCAAATATTCATCTCAGGGAATATACATGAGGTCGGTTGCGGATAACCAGCCTGCTGCCATGGCCTTAGGCGTGCATGTTAGAAGAGTGTTTGCTCTATCCTGGGCTATTGCCGCCCTGGTATGTGCTATAAGTGGAATTGTCCTTGGCATTATTAATGGAATTAATGTTCATGAGGTAAGCGCTATAGGCCTTAAGGTGTTCCCCGTAGTAATCCTTGGAGGCCTTGACAGCATTGGTGGGGCAATCATTGGAGGTCTCATCATAGGGCTTCTTGAAACATTTACCGGCGGATATATCTCTAGTGGATTGAGAGAAGTTATTCCCTACATCGCCCTGATTATCATATTATTGATCAAACCCTATGGTCTTTTCGGCCTGGTAGAGATTGAAAGGGTGTAACGATTGACAATTGAAAATTGAAAAGGTATAAGTGATGCTAAATCTTCGATTCCACCCCTGCGGAAATTTTAACGAGTCATATGAGAAGGAACTTACCATCTTTGAGACGGATTTCGGCAGACTGTTCATGATAGTTGGGCTCATCCTGCTCTTTGGTGTTGTCCCATTTATAAGCAGTGAATATATCCTATATATTTTAAATATAATCGGTATTTATGCCATTGCCGCTATAGGCTTAAATCTTCTCATTGGTTATACGGGACAGATTTCGCTTGGCCATGGCGCTTTTTTCGGGGTAGGCGCATACGCCGCTGCAATTTTGGCTACCAAGGCCGGTATCCCATTTATAATTGCCGTTCCTGCAGCAGGATTTATCACCGCCCTTGTAGGCATGATATTCGGTATACCTTCCATCAGGCTGAAACACCTTTACCTTACCATTGCAACCCTTGCAGGCCAGTTTATTCTTGAGTATGTATTTGTGCAATGGGAGAGCCTTACCGGAGGGGCGGAGGGCATAAGCGTTACTACGGCGAATATTTTTTGGATAGACTTAGGTTCTGACAGAAACTTTTTCTATGTGATATTTATATGTTTTGTTTTGATGGCCTGGATCGCCGTAAATTTGATAAGAACAAGATACGGAAGGGCCTTTATTGCAATCAGGGATAATGACCAGGCCGCTGAAGGAATGGGAATACCAATTTTTCCTTACAAACTCCTGTCGTTTGCAATCAGCTCTTTTTATGCAGGTTTTGCAGGGGCTCTATTTGCCTATTATATGATGAGCATAACCCCTGAGCCATTTAATCTTTGGCTCTCTATAGAATATATTGCAATGATTATAATTGGAGGCCTGGGGAGTATACCGGGAGCGGTATTTGGCTCCATATTCATTGTCACTTTGAGTGAGGTGTTGAGCTATGCCACTGAGATTCTTATGAATTTAGGGACTTCCACGACTGCAGGGATAACCATAGCCCCATTGAGAGAATTTATATATGGCCTTGTTATTGTCTTATTTATTATCTTTGAACCGAAGGGGTTGGCAGAGGTATGGCGAATAGTACGCTCAAGTTTCAGGCTCTGGCCTTTTTCATACTAAAGTGCATCAAGGATTCGACAATCCATAGATCAAGCTTAAAACATAATCATATACACTTAAGACGAAAGATGAAATACTTTTTAATTAAGCGAAAACATTAAGATTAAAAGGAATCATGGAAAATAATAATTTATTACAAATTAACAATATCAGCGTTGTTTATTCAGATGTAATCCAGATTCTTAAGGCCGTGTCTTTGCATGTAAAAGAGGGGCAAATTGTCTCCTTGCTCGGAAGCAATGGAGCAGGTAAGACTACCACATTAAAGGCTATTTCCGGTATACTCAAGCCCGAAAACGGCAAGGTTACTGAAGGATCCATTGCTTATAAGGGTCATAACATTCAAAATTCATCGCCTGAGATGGTGACCAGACTGGGAATAATCCAGGTCATGGAAGGTAGACAGCCCTTCAAATACCTTACAGTTGAGGAAAATCTAAGGGTGGGAACTGCTACGAGATGGGGGAAACCTTACAAGAAAGATCTTGAAATGGTTTACCATTACTTTGGTCCCTTGGTGAAACGAAAGGGTAGTCTTGCCGGATATTGTAGTGGAGGAGAGCTTCAGATGCTGGTAATAGGGAGGGCATTAATGGCAAGACCTAATCTGTTATTATTGGATGAACCTTCCTTGGGCCTGGCGCCGTTATTGGTAAAGGAAATCTTTGAAATAATAAAACGTATTAATAAGGATCAGGGTACTACATTGATATTAGTGGAACAAAATGCTAACATGGCCTTACAGATAGCTACCTTTGGGTATGTAATGGAAAATGGAAAAATAGTCCTTGAGGGTTTAGCCTCTGATCTGATGGAAAATCCGGACGTCAAGGAATTTTACTTAGGAGTAGCTGCATCAGGCACAGCTAAATCGTACCGAGATGTTAAATCATACAAACGTAGAAAAAGGTGGCTTTAAAATTTTTGAATTTTCTCTTTCTAATCTTAAATTACCAAATACTCTTTTTGAAACGTCACAGTAAATCCAACCTCATTATCTGCCGATATATCTCTAAAAATAAAACCAGATGTCTATAAAAGGTAATGCGAAAGGCATTTTTTTCTTAATTGTAACTGCAATATGCATAGTTTACATTGATTTTTTTCTCTGAATAATTATATATATCAATAAATTGATTTATTGTAACAGTTCAGCTTTATGAATTATGAGTATATTCAATGGGAAAAGTGAAAAGATTAATAGACATAAACGATTTTTTCCTTGATAGTAATAAAAAAAAAGGATACATAGAAAAATGCTTTTTTGATTTTTCCGATCTATTTAATTATGACAATCTCGTCAAAGAATTTTCACAAGAACATCTTAATTTTAATTAAGAATTAATATAAAATTTGAGAAACAAAGATCAAAGGGAGGATTGCTTTTATGGCTGAAGTAAACATGAAGCTTCTTTTAGAGGCAGGGGTCCATTTTGGGCATCAAACAAAAAAATGGAATCCAAAAATGAAACCTTATATATTTGGTGCAAGAAATGGTATATATATTATAGATCTCCAAAATACCTCCAAATTATTAAAAAAGGCCTATAATTTTATTGTAAGAACAGTGTCGGAAGGGGGATCCGTGCTATTTGTAGGTACTAAAAAGCAGGCACAGGACTCAATTGTAGAAGAGGCAGAGCGTTGTGGAATGTTTTATGTAAGTAATAGATGGTTGGGCGGCACATTAACAAATTTCCAAACCATTAAAAAGAGGATTAGCCGGCTTAAAGAGCTTGAGTCAATGAGAGACGATGGGAGCTTTGAACGCTACACAAAAAAAGAAGTCATTGGGATGGAAAAGGAGTTAAGAAAATTAGAGAGAAATTTAGGCGGCATTAAAAATATGGATGAAAATCCTTCAGCTCTTTTTGTTGTGGACACAAAAAAGGAAAACATTGCAATCAAAGAAGGGATAAAATTAGGGATCCCTATTGTTGCTATGGTAGACTCAAACGGTGAACCCGAAGACATCGACTATGTTATCCCGAGCAATGATGATGCCATAAGGTCTATAAGACTTCTGACATCTGTTATTGCAGATGCCTGTGTTGAAGGTCATAATGAAAGAGAGGAAAAACTCAAGGCGGAAGAAAAGCTTGAGATGGAGAGAAAAGCCGATGTAGAGAATGAAAAGGAAGATAAAATTCAACCATCGGAGGAAGAGGACAAGGAAGGACCGGACATCATAATAATACCCAAAAGAAGCAAAACATCCCAACCTGCTGAAACTGATGACCCAGCGCCTGCCCAAACTGAAATATAAAAAGGAGAGAGTATATTGAAAACATCAAGTCAGTTGGTGAAAGAACTTAGAGAAAAAACCGGGGTAGGTATAATGGATTGTAAGAATGCCCTTCAGGAATCCAATGGAGATATCAATGAAGCAATTGATATACTGAGAAAAAAAGGAATAGCTAAATCCCAAAAAAGGGAAGGTAGAATTACATCTGAGGGCCAGATTCAATCTTACATACACATGGGAGGAAAAATTGGGGTTCTTGTAGAGGTGAATTGTGAGACGGATTTTACCGCGAAAACAGAAGATTTTACAAACTTTGCAAAAAATTTGGCTATGCACATTGCAGCAACAAATCCTATCTCCTTATCCCCGGAAGATTTGCCTGCAGATGACATGGAGAGAGAGAAAGAAATTTACAGGGTGCAGGCCTTAGAATCAGGTAAACCGGAAAAAGTGGTAGAAAAAATTATAGAAGGAAAATTAAAAAAATTCTATTCTGATGTCTGTCTGCTTGAGCAGGCCTATGTTAAAGATCCTGACAAAACGGTACGGGATCTTCTTAATGAGCTTAAGGCCAAAACCGGTGAGAACGTTCAAATAAGAAGATTTGTAAGATTTAAGTTAGGTGAAAACGGCGATAGTAAATAAAAATTAACCGATCAACATCCACCTGTTTAAAGGCTTGCTTGAAAAAAACTAAAGGAATTTTGGTATGGATGTTGTAACTGCGGGACTTATGGACACAGAGTTTCCACTATGTTATCTTTCCTTTCTGTTTTCTCAGCCTTAGGTATAGTTTTTAATTGTCTGCATAAAATTTTGGATAATTTTATGCAGACATTATTTTGGGTATAGATATGCCAACATTTAACGTGCCACCCCATTTTAAAAGGATTCTGTTAAAACTGAGCGGGGAAGCCCTCATTGGTGATAAAGAAAGTGGTATAAGTTTCAAGACCCTTAAGAATATATCCGCTGAAATCCATTTGGTCCATAAACTTGGTGTGCAGATAGGTATAGTAATTGGTGGCGGCAATATTTTCAGAGGGATAAAATCCGCTGAATACGACATTGAAAGAGTAGCTGCTGATTATATGGGAATGTTGGCAACTGTTATAAATGCACTTGCGTTAAATCAGGCCCTAAATGCAGCCGGTTCACCATCTTGTGTAATGAGTGCCCTTGAGATAAATAAAGTGGTAGAGCAATACACCAGGGAAAATGCCTTGAGACATTTATCCAAAGGTAGAATTGTAATCTTTTCCGGAGGAACTGGAAATCCTTACTTTACTACGGATACTGCAGCCACATTAAGGGCAATGGAAATAAATGCGCAGGCCATCTTTAAGGCTACTCATGTAGATGGTGTATACGACAAAGATCCATTCAAAGACCCTGACGCCAAACTATTCAACAGGGTAAGCTATGAAAGGATTTTAAGGGATAAACTAAATATCATTGACATGACAGCCACATCTATGGCCATGGAGCACCGTATTCCCATTATTGTTTTCAATATAGGCAAACCTGGAAATATTGAAAAGGTTATTTCAGGCCATAAGGTTGGAACAATTATAACAGGAGAAGACGATGATAGATGAAATCCTATCAGAGATGGGTCAGAAAAATGACAAAACCGCTGAGGCCCTTGAAAAAGAATTTAAAAAAATGAGAACTGGACGAGCATCTACTTCAATACTTGACGGCATAAAAGTTGAGTGCTATGGAACTCAAATGCCGTTAAATCAAATAGCCTCTATGAGTAGTCCTGAGAGTAGACTGTTGACTATACAGCCATGGGATCAATCTGTCATTGGTGACATTGAGAAAAGCATCCTTAAATCAGGTCTTGGGCTTACGCCAATGAACGATGGAAAACTGGTAAGGATTTCAATACCCCCATTAACTGAAGAGAGAAGGAAAGATCTTGCAAAAATGGCAAAAAAGATGGCTGAGGAAAGCAAGATAGGTGTCAGAAACCACAGACGAGATGCCAATGAAGTCTTTAAACAGTTAAAAAATGACAGTAAAATTTCAGAAGATGAGATGCACAAGCAACAGGATAAGGTGCAAAAAATTACAAATGAATTTATTGAAAAAATTGACGAAATGAAAAAGGAAAAAGAAAAGGAAATACTCGAGTTTTAGTACATGCAAAAAGTTTTTATCAACTCCACACATTTTTTTCACCCTAAGGTTCTTAAATGGAGCAATTAAACCCTGAGAAATTACCACGGCATGTGGCAATAATAATGGATGGGAATGGACGATGGGCAAAGAAAAAGGGCCTTACCAGGATCATCGGCCATCAAAATGGAATAAAATCAGTAAAGGAAGTCGTCAAAACTACCAGGGAATTAGGCATAGACTGGCTTACTCTTTACGCTTTTAGCGAGGAAAACTGGAAAAGATCCAAATATGAGATAAAGGCATTGATGGATCTTCTAAAGCGCTATCTTAAATCTGAGCTAAAAGAAATGCTTGAAAATGGCATTAGGTTGTTATGTATTGGGCAAATCGATAAGCTTCCCCTTGATGTCCAAAAAATCCTTTGGCAGACAATTGAAAAAACCGCCCATAATAAAGAAATGACCTTAAATCTCGCATTAAGCTATGGGAGCAGGCAAGAAATTATCTGGGCAATAAAAAATATGCTTAAAGATGTTGAAAGAGGCGTATTAAATATAAAGCAGATTACCGGGGAACGTTTTTCCAGCTATCTTTTTACTGCCGATGCCCCGGATCCTGATTTGCTTATCAGAACAAGTGGGGAATACAGGGTAAGTAACTTCCTTTTATGGCAAATAGCGTATACTGAAATTTTTATTACACCTGCCCTATGGCCGGATTTTGGCAAAGAGAGATATCTGGAGGCCCTTCTTGATTATCAAAAACGAGAAAGGCGTTTTGGCTCTACCTCAGAATAAGGAAAAAGATGACATCTCACTTGAAGAGGCTGATAACGGCTTTTAGCCTTATCCCTATCATTGTAATCATTGTTTGTTTTGCTCCACCTTGGGCCTTCTCTGCTTTAATCATGTTTGTCGCACTTATATGCTTAAATGAATTTTATTCATTTATTGTACCTAAGGTATCCAAAAAGATTATATTACCGATCTATTTTCTAACCATTATTTTATTTTGTGTAATACCGTATAAGGCTTTTTTTTATACTGCAATTATTCCTTTCTTTTCTATTTTTGTCCTTATATCTTTTTTATTTGGCTACCCAAAAAAGCACGGAACAATAGGCGATATAGGGCAAATAATTTTAGGACCTGTTTATATTAATCTGCCCTTAACATTTCTTGTAATTATCTCAATGCTTAATCAGGGAAAAATGTGGGTCTTTTTCTTGCTGACACTTGCATTTGCGGGGGACACGGCCTCCTTTTATTTTGGGAAGTTTTTTGGAAGACATAAACTAACTGATATAAGTCCTGGGAAAACCATAGAGGGCGCTATAGGAGGATTAATTGCAGGTGCGGCCTCCGGTAGTTTTTTTGCCTATATTGTCTTTCCCTCTTTATCTATTGTTTCCATTATGTTATTAGCTGTGGCAATGGCAATAAGCTGTCAGGTAGGTGACTTAGCAGAGTCTATGTTGAAAAGAATATCAAGCGTTAAGGACAGTGGAGCTATTTTGCCGGGGCACGGGGGAATGCTTGACAGAATTGACAGCCTTCTATTTGCAATACCTGTTTTATATCTGTATCTGAGCATTTAGATAAGGAAAGGAACTTTTTTATCTTGAAAAATATTTGTCTTCTTGGTTCTACTGGTTATATAGGAATTAATGCCCTTAAGGTTATCAAGGGAAACCCTGGGCGGTATAATATTATATCCCTTGGGGCAGGGGAAAATGTCGATCTCCTTTTAAGCCAGATAAAAGAGTTTAAGCCCAAGCATGCAGCAGTTATTAATAATAATCTTGCAGAAGAGCTGAAAAAGAAACTCAATAATTTTACAAGCACAAAAATACTATGGGGTAATGACGGTTATGCTGAGATAGCGACCCTACCAGAAATAGATTTGGTTATAGGGGCAATGTCGGGGTTTTCCGGACTGGCGCCAATATACTCGGCCATAACTGCCTGTAAGGATATTGCGTTAGCCAATAAAGAGTCGTTGGTGGTAGCGGGGTCTCTGCTAATGAGCGAATCAAAAAAGCGGGGCGTGAAAATTTTTCCTATTGACAGCGAACATAGTGCAATACAGCAGTCCATACAGGGACATAACAGGGAGGACCTTAAAAAAATTATACTCACCGGCTCGGGCGGACCATTTAGAAATTTACCTATTGATAGACTAACCATGGTTAAACCTGAGGAGGCCTTGAAACATCCCAACTGGCGTATGGGGATGAAAATAACTATCGATTCAGCGACTTTAATGAATAAAGGATTAGAGGCAATAGAGGCAAAGTGGCTTTTTAATTTAGAAATGGATCAAATAGAAATCCTTATCCATCCACAAAGCATTATACATTCTATGGTAGAATATATGGATGGGTCGATTATGGCTCAATTATCTACTACTGATATGAGAATACCAATAGCCTATGCCCTTTCTTATCCCAGACATCTTAAAGGGGATACAAAACCACTGAATCTTTTAGATGTAGGAAATTTAAGTTTTGAAAAACCTGATAAAGAAAAATTTAAATGCCTTGATTTAGCCCTTACCGCAGATAAAGCAGGTGGAAGCATGATGTCTGTTTTAAACGGGGCCAATGAAATAGCGGTAAATGCATTTCTTCAGGGGAAGATTGGTTTCATAGAGATCCCCGAGCTTATTGAGAGAACAATGGAAAATCACGAAATTTTCAGCATAGATAGCATAGACAAAGCCATAGAGGCTGATCAATGGGCCCGAACAAGGGCAAAAAAAATATTAAACACATGGAGGTAAAAGAGTGTTTACCCGGTTTGTTTTGATGTGCTAATGACCGGTATATACTATAGATTATGAGTGCCATTTTATATTACATAATTCCATTCGCAATAGTGCTTGGCATATTAATAACCTTTCATGAGCTTGGTCATTTTATTGTGGCCAAATTATTCAAAGTAAAGGTGTTAAAGTTTTCTCTTGGTTTTGGCCCCAAGGTGATAGGCAAGAGGGTAGGAGAAACCGAATACATAATTTCCGCCTTTCCCCTTGGGGGCTATGTTAAGATGTTAGGCGAGGACAGTGATGAAGAGGTAACCTTGGAGGATGAAAATAGGTCCTTTTCAGCACAGCCGCCGTTAAGAAGGATAGCTATTGCCGCTGCCGGCCCGGCTTTTA
The DNA here is from genome assembly GCA_964434795.1 of uncultured Desulfobacteraceae bacterium. Classification (GTDB taxonomy): domain Bacteria; phylum Desulfobacterota; class DSM-4660; order Desulfatiglandales; family B25-G16; genus M55B121. The sequence goes on from CAYSWP010000010.1 coordinate 12,903, forward strand.
ATTTCATATTGGCCTTCTTCCTTTTTCTTGGCGTTTATTCTATTTCAGGTTACCCTTCCATGACCGCCGAAATTGGCCAGGTAAGATTGAATTCTCCTGCTGATAAGGCAAAAATCATAAAAGGCGATATTGTAGAATATATTGAAGGCAATAAAATCAATGAATGGCTCGATATAAAGAAATTTGTAGTAAAGAATCCAGACGGGGGATTAGAGGTAGTAATCAATAGGAATGGTAAAAAAATAGCGGTAATTGTTCACCCGGAAGAGGAAATTGTTAAAAATATATTCGGTGAAGATATAAAATCGGCATTGATAGGAATCGTAGCGAGTGGAGAAATAAGTCAATTGAAATTAAATCCTTTTCAGGCCATAGGAAAGGCAGGGGAAAAAACCTGGGAGATTACATCATTAACAGTGCTGACAATTGTTAAACTTTTTCAAGGCGTAGTTCCACTTAAAACACTCGGCGGCCCTATTATGATAGGTCAGCTAACAGGGGATATAGCGAGAGAGAATTTGGGTTATTTATTTCCCTTTATGGCCCTTATAAGCATCAACCTTGCCATCTTAAATCTTTTGCCGATTCCAGTGCTGGATGGCGGGATGATACTTTTCTTTTTAATAGAAATCTTAATTAAAAAACCTATAAGTATTAGAAAAAGGGAGTTAGCTCAAAAGGTGGGCTTTTTCCTTCTTATCCTGTTAATGGCTATTGTCTTTTATAATGATCTGATAAGAATAGTTACTAACCATTAATGAAGACTGAAAATTGAATGCCCTTTCTTTAAATACCTCAACCAGTCAATACAGCATTGCAGTAATGGATGATGAAGTTGTGCTGGGTGAATATATACTTCCTTCAAGGTCAAGTCATTTCAGGAATTTGATGCCTGCAATAGATGAACTTCTTGCCAGGGTCAACATTGAACTTTCAATGCTTGGTGGCCTAATTGTGGCAATTGGGCCAGGAAGCTTTACCGGCATTAGAATAGGCCTTTCTGTTGTTAAGGGGTTATCTCAATACCTGACTATACCGGTAGTTGGGGTTCCCACATTGGAGGCTATGGCATACCAGCTCCCATACATTAAAGAAGACATATGCCCCCTTGTGACCTCTCGAAAGGGTGAGGTGTTTACGGCATTATTTAGATGGAGTAACAATGATGAGCTTTTAGAGATAAAGCAATACACATGCCTGAAAGTAGAGGACATCGGGTCTATAATAGAGAACAGGACTATCTTAATAGGAAATGATTATTTTAATCAGGGAACAATCCTGAAGCGGCAACCTGACGAAAATCAGATATTAGCTCCCATAAACATGTGGAATCTTAAGGCATCAGCCATTGGCTCCTTAGGCTTAGAAAGAATTAAAAAAGGAAAGCAAGACGGTCTAAACAATCTTGAGCCTCTATATATGAGGGGGGCGAATATACGAATGCCAAAGGATATGTCTAATATCGTCTAATATTTAAGGCCAAGATTCTATGATTTGATTGTGCCATAAGGGCTATTTTTTAAAGATTGCATTAAAGTTTTTTATAAAGCCGTATTTTTACCTATTTGACAAGCAACCAAATTTATATTATATATCCCATGGTAAGCATATAATTTAATAGTGTAATTTAATGGACCAAAAAAGGATAAAAAATAAATTACCAGTTGCAAGGGAAGGGCTGCCCTTTATGATTGCTGGAGTAGCCTTGGCAATAATTATGGGTGTTTTTCACCTGGTTTTTTTGGCTCTTGTTATCTCTATGATAACACTCTTTGTTGTGTATTTTTTTCGAGATCCGGAGAGAAGCCCAGTTGGCAATGAACGGGCAGTTTTGACCCCGGCAGATGGAAAGATATTATCTGTAGACAAATTAGATAAAGGTGACCATAATTTTAAACATTCATCAATAAAGATAAGTATCTTTATGTCTATTTTTAATGCCCATATAAACCGAATACCTATAAGGGGTAAGGTATTAGACATTTCTTACACGCCAGGTAAGTTTTTTTCCGCAAACATGGATAAGGCATCTAAATACAATGAACATAATATTATAACATTAGAGACGGATGACGATAAGAAAATTGTCTTTGTTCAAATAGCCGGCCTTATTGCCAGAAGGATTGCATGCTGGGTTAAAGAAAGAGATAATGTAGAGGCAGGTCAAAGGTTTGGCCTTATAAGGTTCGGATCACGACTTGAGGTGTACCTTCCAGCTAATAGTGAGGTTACTGTACAAAAAGGGCAAAAGGTCAAGGCAGGCCAAACAGTAATAGGATACATTTAATAGAGTGAAAAAAAAGAATTGGTCAAAAAATAGAGATAGAAGGGGCGTATATATTCTCCCCAACCTGTTTACCTCATGCAGCCTTTTTGGTGGATTTTATGCCATTATTGCTGCTATCCAGGGAAGGCATCACGCTGCGGCTATTGCCATTCTAATTTCTTCCATATTTGATGCATTAGACGGCAAAATTGCCCGATTTACTAATACCAGCAGCCAGTTTGGCGCCGAATATGATTCACTGTCTGATCTGGTTGCCTTTGGTGTTGCCCCTGGGATACTGGTCTTCCTGTGGTCCCTCGAACCTTTTGGAAGATTTGGCTGGCTTGCTGTATTTTTATATATTATCTGCGGTGCGTTGAGGCTCGCCAGGTTTAATATTCAAAAAAACGATATTGAGTCTAAACACTTCAAGGGATTACCAATACCTGGTGCAGCCATTTTCATCTCCACCTTTGTTCTTTTTATCGATTCTCTGGGCGGTCTCACTGAAAATAAACACATCATTACGTTAGGCGCCATTTATGCTTTATCTTTTCTTATGGTTAGCGCAATTGATTACCTTAGCTTTAAAAAACTTGAACTGTTTAAGCAAAAACCCTTTAATGTGCTTGTAGCCACTATACTTATTTTTGTTATTATAGCCTATAAACCAGTCTTAATGTTGTTCATTTTTTCTGCAGCCTATGTTATTTCAGGCCCTATCATGACGCTTTATTGCATTATTCGCAGACATACGAAGACGTTTATGACACATAGAACCTCTGTTGAAAAAAAAGAAACATACACGAGAAATGGATTATAATAAAAAAGATTTACCTATAAGCGCCTAAATATTATGAGAATAACCGGTGGAGGTGCAAGGGGGCGAAAACTATCATTCCTTAAGGCAATAAATATACGCCCTACCTCGGACATGGTGAGAAGTTCTATCTTCAACATACTGGGGCAGACATTAACCGGTTTCTCTGTGCTTGATCTATTTGCCGGAACCGGCAGCCTGGGGATTGAATCCCTTAGCAGGGGGGCGAAAAAGGCTGTTTTTGTAGACAGGTCAAGCAAGGCCATTTCCCTAATCAGAAAAAACCTTGTTATTTGTGGCTATGAGGAGTTCTCAAAAACTCTAAAAAGACATCTGCCGGATGGTTTAAACCACTTGAGATGTGAAGGGTTTAATAAATTTGATATAATCTTTATTGACCCACCCTATGGTAAAGGATACATTAAGCCGACAATCGATAAATTATTTACAAATAACCTATTTCATGAAAATAGTACTGTAGTCGTAGAATCATCCATAAATGATAGTGACCCATTGCCTGCTTACATACAAAATCTTCGACTGAAACTCAGCAGGTCCTATGGAATGACATTAATAGGAATCTATATCCATGATGAAAAAAAACAAATCAGGAAAAATGATAATTTACCCAGGCTCTTTTGATCCCATTACAAATGGTCATATTAGTATTACAAGAAGGGCATTAGCTATATATGACTCTGTTACCATCGCCGTGTCGTCAAATCCTATAAGTAAAACCCTTTTTACCCTGGAGGAAAGGGTGGATATGATAAGGGAGGCAATTAAAGATGAAGGTAATGTTTTTGTTGACTCCTTTGACTGCTTGCTTGTTGATTATGTGACAAACAAAAAAACCAATGTTGTTTTGAGGGGTATGAGGGCGCTTTCTGATTTTGAATATGAATTTCAGATGTCATTAATGAATCGGAGGTTGAACAGAAGCATTGAGACCATTTTTATGATGACTGATTATAAATGGCTATACATTAGCTCCACGATAATTAAAGAAGCAGCCTTTTACAACGGCTCTGTAAAAGGCCTTGTCCCTGAAATAGTTTGTCAAAAGCTAAAAGAAAAATTTGGACACAATAAAACTAATAAATAAGGAGGATAATCGTATGGCCCTAACCAAAGAAAAAATCATAGACAACGTTTACAATCAGATAGGTCTGAGCAAAAGCCAGTCAAGGAGGGTTGTTGAAAGTCTGTTGGAAACAATGAAAAAGAGTCTATCAAAGGGAGAGTCATTGCTTATAAGCGGCTTTGGGAAGTTTATTATAAAAGATAAGGCAGCAAGAAAGGGTAGAAATCCACAAACCAGAAAAGACCTGAATTTAAGGGCAAGGAGGGTTATTGTATTTAGAACCTCCGGCGTGCTCCGGAGAAAGATAAACCATAAGGACTAAAGCGCAACGATAAAAGAGCTTGTAAAACCAAGGGACTCTAATTTTTTGATTAGGGTGTTGGCCTCAATTAAATCCGAGAGCAGAGAAACCCTTACACGGTAAAGAGTTTTTCCTTCATATGGCGTATATGGTGTAATAGAAATGTGATCGAAGTTAACCCTCAATTTTTCTGCAAGGCTCTCAGAGTTTTTTCTATTTTCAAATGCCCCAACCTGTATGGAAAACCTTCCCTTCATATAGTCTTTTACCTCAATGAGGGGCCTGCGCTTATTGTCTGTTTTTTTCTTTCCAACCATCCTCGACAAGACAACTAATCGTACCTTTTCAACTCCGGACCCAACTATACCTAATTTTTTGGCCGAGGCAAATGACAGGTCAATTATCCTACCTTTAACAAAAGGTCCTCTATCGTTAATCCTAACAACGGTCTCACTTGAGTTTGCTAAATTTTCCACTTTCACGTAAGTTCCAAATGGTAAAATTTTATGGGCGGCGGTTTTATCGTACATATTGTATGTCTCACCGTTAGCCGTTTTCTTTCCGTGAAACTTTTTGCCATACCAAGAAGCCAGGCCTTTCTGCACAAATCCTTTATCGCTAAAAAGCGGGTAGTATATCACCCCATTTACAGAATAGGGGCGGGAAATACCCCCCTTTGTTTCCGGCAGAACTATGTAGGTCTTCCCATGCCTGGCCTCTTTCTTGATAACAGAACAACTAAAAACACTAAAGGCAATAAGAAGGGGAAGAATAAACCTCTTGATTATTTTCATATTCTGCAATACGACTCCACTGCATTTAATGTTTATTTTAACCGTTCAGGGTTCAAAGGTTCAGTGGTTCAAGGGTTGCATTCTCATCACCATAATCCATTTTGTAAGCGTTTTGTACGAGAAAATCGACCACCTTTGCATCCCCACAAATAAGGAACATGGTGCTTGGCAATGATGTGGCAAAACACTTATTTTCTACGAGCATTTCGGGATCCAATTTTAGTCTTTTCCCTAACCC
>CAYSWP010000011.1:0-18235 GCA_964434795.1 uncultured Desulfobacteraceae bacterium
ATAGAAATATATTTCTTGAATATGAAAGTTCAATTAAAAAAATAAGGGAAAATTATAATAAGCAAATTTTGCAAATGGAGAATAAGATTAAAGGGATTAATAACCAAAAAAAAGAAATAGAAAGCAAAATCTTATTAAAACAAAATGAGATAAGGAAGGTAAAAAACCAGATAGAATTCAAGACCGCATCCCACAAGATTATAATTGAGAGAGAAGGGGAATTAATCGATGAGTTAAAGAATGTAAAAATTAATACAGAAGAAATAATAAGACAAAGAGATAGTCTTTTAAGGAGTAAAAATGGAGAAGATAATATTTCCCGTCTCCTTTACTGCACAACAGTTCAACAGAATATGGCGTACTTTAATAATCTTATGTCTCAGCTACAGAATTTAAGGACAAAGAGAGAGGAGATTCACGCTGAAATTCAGACATTAAAGATTAAAATTGATGATAAAAATACAGAGATAGAGATTATGAAATTAGAAAAGACAGAGGGCTTAATAATTAAGATAGATGATGTAAAGCTCCAAATGGATAGATTAGGATTAAAAAAAGACCTTATTGAAGGTATAAAGCTTATCCAAAGACCAGAAGTTTCTTTAAGGCCTGTTAAACCAAAGATAAAGCTCAATGTCTTAATATCAGGCGTTATTGGTCTTATAGGTTCTTTGTTCTTAGCCTTTTTCATGGAGTATCTTCGGAAAGCTAAGGCGCGTTTTTGATCGGCAGAAATACCTAACCGAATATAACTTTAAAATTTTTTACCTGTTTGCGCGTATGTAAAATAACTTTAACCAGGAGGTGATTGCTGTTGATTGTTATACCGGCGGTAGATATTAAAGGGGGTAAGTGTGTAAGGTTGAAGCAAGGGTTAATGGATGAGGAAACCATATTTTCTGATAATCCTGAGGAGATGGCCCTGAAATGGCAAGAAAAAGGCGCGAAGAGGTTACATCTTGTTGATCTTGACGGGGCTGTAAACGGGGAGACATCTAATAAAAAAGTTGTGCAAAATATAGTAAAAGTGGTTTCTGTTCCAGTGCAGTTAGGGGGTGGTATTCGCAATATGGAGACCATAGGAGAATATATTGACATAGGTATTGACCAGGTTATTTTAGGGACCGTAGCTTACAAGAATCCCGATTTAGTGGATGAGGCATGCAAAAGATATGAAAATAAAATCATAGTGTCTATTGATTCAAAAGATGGTTATATATCTATTGAAGGCTGGACAGAGCCAACTCAGATGGCTGCCATAGATTTGGCGAAGAATTTTGAGAATATGGGTGTAAATTCAATAATCTATACAGACATAAAAAGGGATGGAATGGAGAGCGGTCCAAATTTAGATGCTATCAAAAAGTTTGCAGGAGCCCTAAATATGAAGGTCATTGCAGCAGGGGGAATATCCACTTTAAAGGATATAGAAGACTTGTCATTGCTGGAGAAATATGGAGTAAATGGGGCAATAGTAGGCAAGGCCCTTTATAGCGGATCAATTAAATTAGAAGAGGTTATTGCTACCGTAGATTGATGGAAAAAAATAATTAGTCATCTTATCTTTGGAATTGATATCTGAAAGTATTTTAAAATATAAAATGACAACAAAAACCACCCAGTGGATAAATTAATGTTGACATTTATTTTTATAGTTTTATAATTAAAGATTAAATTAAAATATGGTAAACCTCAGTTAGCTGACTAAGAGTTCACGAAGAAATAAGTTTGCAATTTCAGGTGTCGAGGCGCCCGTCCGGCAAGGCGTGGGAACGCAGGAATATAATCATATTCCGAGTTTCCACAACGTAGCCGGAAGGGATGTATCGGCGTCTGAAATGTGAAGTTATTTTTGGGTGAGCCCTAAGTGGTCAAACATTATAAATAGAGCATGAGCCTTGAGTGTTGAATGTCTAAAAAGACCCTTTTGCTTATCAATGTTGAATTTAAAGATAGTTATCCCTAAAAATATTGGTAACCGTTCACGGTTTAAAGGTTTCCCGCCCAGCGGGATCTTCGACAGAATTTAAAGGTTGCATTCTTATCACCTTAAGCCATTTTATAAGCGTTTTGTACGGGAAAACCGACCGCTTCCACATGCCCACAAACCTGGAACATGGCACTTGGCAATGATGTGGCAAAATCCGCATTTTTTTACGAGACTTTTTGGGATGCAACTTCAGTCTTTTCCTTAACCATGAATCCCGATTTTATCGGGAAGCCTTGGACAATGCAGCTCTTGATGCTTATTGCTCACCGAAAAAAACGCAATTTATAACCTTCCGGGGTATAACAAAGCTGAGCCATCGGCCTAATCCTTAACAAAAGGTAGAAATACTTTAAAACCCATATGATAGAATACTCAATAAGGGTACTGGAGTACTACCGGCTGCTCGATATCTTATCAAAATATGCCGCCTCTCCCTTAGGACGTTTAGATTGTCTTTCGCTTAAACCCTTAAATGAATTGGAAACCGTCAAGGCCGAACAGAGGCTCGTCTCTGAGATGAAGGAGCTTCTGCTTGTAAAAGGTTTTGTGCCTTTATCAAGCTTGGTTGATATTAAGCCGGTACTGCAAAAAGCCTCGAAAGAAGGAACCTACCTTGAGATAAGGGAACTTTTATCTATTCATAATCTTATAAATGTATCTAATAAGGTTAATAAGTGGCTTCTGCAGCATAAAGATTTATGTCCATCCCTGGCGCATATAGCCGGCAATATTCCAACATGCCATGACCTTGTCCAGGAGATTGGAAAATCAATAACAGAAGACGGAAGTGTATCCGATTTAGCTAGCCCGGCCCTTTTTTCTGCAAGGTCTAAAAGGGCTGCCTTAAGGGGTGAGATAGATAAAAAACTGCATGGTATATTAAGCACACCTGAGCTTAGTGATGATAACCTTATATCCATAAGGGACGGCCGCTATGTGATTTCTGTCAAAACGAGGGAAAAGAACTATGTAAAGGGAATTGTTCACGGTTATTCATCTAGTCGCTCCACCTGTTTTCTTGAGCCTTTATCAGCAATAGAGGAAAACAATAGTTTAGTAGAGTTAACAGAAAAGGAAAAGGAGGAAGAGAGAAAGGTATTAAAAGGACTCACAGACCTTGTGTCAAATTTTTCATATGATCTCATTGCCTGTTTAAACATTATGGGGAAGGTTGATGGAATTTTTGCGAGAGCAGAGTTTAGCAAGGCTATTAATGGAATAAGGCCTATACTTACCTCAGACAAAAAGATTTACCTTGTAGATGCATTTAACCCTATCCTGCTTTCCTTGAATCTCGAATTTTGGAAAGACGACAAACAGGGACAGTCACGAAGTGTAGTACCCATAGATATAAAAATAAATTCCAATAAAAATACGCTAATTATATCAGGGCCTAACAGGGGTGGTAAAACAGTTGCATTAAAAACCATAGGTCTGCTGGCCCTTATGTCTCAGGCAGGAATGCATATACCTGCCCGTGAAGGGAGCATTCTGAATGTTTTCAACAATATACTGGCAGATATTGGCGATGAACAAGATATATTATCAGGGCTAAGTACCTTTTCTGCGAGATTGGAACATCTAAAGGGGATCGCAAACCAGGCAACTGAAAATTCGCTTGTAATTCTGGATGAACTTGGAGCGGGAACGGATCCAGATGAGGGCACTGCTATTGCTATGGCAATCCTGGATTATCTCTCAGAAAAAGGCTCTTTGACAGTGATTTCTACGCACTACCAGATTCTAAAGAAATATGGATTTGTAAATAAAAAGGCCCAAAATGCATCCGTTGAGTTTGATAGTGAAAATAAGAAACCTACATTTCGATTGTTGAAAGGTGCACCTGGTGTCAGTCACGCTATTGAGGCGGCGATAGATTTAGGTGTCAAGAAAGAGATCACCGACGGCGCTGCGAACTATCTTGGAAAAGATAAAGGGAAACTGAATTCAATGATGGAAGATTTATCCAGAATGATGGAAGGGTTGAAATCAGAAAAAGAGGCCGTTGAAATTGCAAAGCAGGAATATGGAGCCTTGAAAAAGGATTTAGAGGAAAAGGAGGATAGGTTAAAAGGGAGGTTAAATGAAATGCTTATCCATAAAGAAAACGAGATAGGGAGGATATTGACTGAGGCGAAAAGGGAATTTGGTGAGGCTATAACCTTAATGAGAAAAAAAGGAACTTTAGGGCAGTTTGAGGCTACTAAGAAATATAGTGATACAAAAAAGAACCTTGTTGACACCGTGATAGGGTTGAGAAAAGGAGAACCATTAATTAGCTGCTCCAGAGTTACTGTTGGACAGGATGTTTTTCATAGAAAACTGAAAAGGAGAGGGCGTGTTATTGGTGTGGGTGAGCGCTCTTCTAAGATCCAGATTTTAATGGGAAATGTGAAGCTTGCAGTTGATTTATCTGAGTTGTCTCCGGTGAAAGCTAATGATCAATTCGGTCGAAGTGATAACGAACAAAGACCATGGTCTTTATACAGCTTACCTGGGGCAAAAAAAGAGTTAAACATTGTTGGCCACATTGTAGATGAAGCCATTCCATTGGTAGATACCTTAATAGACAAGGCATTGGTTCATGGGTATTCAAGGGTTAAGATAATTCATGGTATGGGTTTGGGGGTGTTAAAAAGAGCAGTAAGAGAACATTTAAAGGGAAATCATTATGTAAAGAGCCTTATCCCTGGTGATAGAGATGGGGGTAGCGATGGCTATACAATTGTTGAACTTTAAACAAGATAACATTTCAAAGGTTCACTGTGAACTGTTAACCGTGAACCATGAACGCTGAATTAAACTTTAACTAATTTTGGGCGCTTTTGATATGGATTTTTCCGGACCTAAGGAGGAGATAAGAAGGGCGGCAGATATTGTTGAGGTTATTGGTCAGTATGTGCAGCTAAAGAAGAGAGGGCAGAATTACTTGGGGCTATGCCCATTTCATTCTGAAAAAACACCCTCTTTTACAGTAAGTCGAGACAAACAGATATACCATTGTTTCGGTTGTGGAAGGGGAGGTGATATTTTTAATTTTTGGATGGAGTATCACGATCTCTCTTTTTTCCAGTCTCTCAAGGATTTGGCAAGACAATACAATGTTTCACTGCCCGAGTATGGAAATTCACCTGGTGAAAGAAAAAGAACTGAGTTCATTGAGCTTTTATTCGAGATAAATGAATTGGCAGGAAGGTATTTTCACGATGTTTTGATGAAAAACCCTAATGGCCAACCTGGAAGAGATTATTTTTCTGAAAGAAAGCTATCCCAGAATACAATCTTAAAATTTAAACTTGGATATGCAGTAAATGGCTGGGATGGACTAATTAATTATCTAAGATTAAAAAGTATCCCCCTTGATAAAGCGGAAAAGGCCGGCCTTATAGTGCCTAATAAAACCGGAGGCTATTATGATCGATTCAGAGGAAGGGTCATTTTCCCAATTTTTAATCTAAATCATCAGATTATAGGATTTGGAGGAAGGGTACTGGATGATTCACTACCAAAATATTTGAATACACCAGACACGCCATTGTATCATAAAGGAAAGTATTTGTATGGTCTTGATAGCGCATACAAGGATGTTAGGGGGAATGGTTTTTCTATAATAGTGGAAGGATATATGGATTTGCTGGCGCTTAGACAGCATAAGGTTCCAAATGCAGTTGCCACGTTAGGGACGGCGCTTACCAGCGATCAGACTAGAAGATTGAAAAGTTATGCAAAAAAGGTAGTAGTGTTATTTGATTCTGACGATGCCGGTAAACAGGCTGCCTTGAAAAGTTTTCCATTATTCTTAAATGAAGATGTTTCCGCGAAAGTTCTTGTTCTTCCAAGGGGTGAAGACCCGGACAGTTTTATAAACAGGTATGGATTAAAAAAATTCGATGAACTTTTAGGCAAATCAATACCTATTTTTGATTTTTATCTTGATCAGGCATTAGCCAATGCAGAATTAGGTGTGGACGGAAGGATTAAGCTGCTAAAGGATGTCTTGCCAATATTTATGGAATTAGAGGATAGGACGGCCAAGTTTTTATATATACATTTGTTTTCAGAGAAGACAGGCATAGATGAAAATGAAATCTGGGAGGAATTAAGATTAGAAGAGCGCAAAGGGAAAAAAAGTGTGGACTTACATCAGTTGAAAAACAGGTTTTTTTCTCACCAGGATACAAAAAAATACGGTTCTGATTTGCAGTTTCTTAAACTATTGGCCCATTACCCTGAAAAGATAGATAATTTCAGGGATCAGGAATGGGAATTAATCGTCTCTGACCCAAGCATGGTAAAGATAATAAAAGTGCTAATGAAACAATTTCCATTGAAAGGGAAGCTGTATGAAATTGAGGAATTTCTTGACGACCCTATTGCAAAGGAACAACTTAGGGTCGCCTTAATATCCAACCCATACGAGAAAGAATCAGTAGACCAGGCAGTTGGTGAATTTGTCAATAAAATAACTAAAACCAAAATTTCTCAATCTATTAAACAGGCAAGAGCTGAGGGTGATATAGAAACGATAAATCACCTGATAAAAGAAAAACAGGGACTTGACTTAAGCAATAAAAGGAATTAACCCTTCATAGAGGAGGATATATATGGCAAAAAACGGCGATGATATTAGTTTAAGAAGATTGATTAACGTAGGTAAAGACAAGGGATACATTACCTATCAGGAACTAAATGAGGATTTGTCTGATGAGGTAATATCATCGGAGGAGATTGATGATCTTCTGCAAATGTTTGAAGATTTGGATATTAAAGTAGTTAGTGAATCTGATAGCGGGAAGGCTGAAAAACACAAAAAGCCCCAAAAGACGGATATTAAGACTAAAGAAAAGGCAGAGCCACCCAAAGAAGTCAAAGAAGAATTTTCCTCAAAAACATATGACCCGGTAAAAATGTATTTGAGGGAGATGGGCCTTGTTTCTCTATTAAGCAGAGAAGGAGAGGTGGATATAGCGAAGAGGATTGAGACAGGAGAAAATAACATATTAGAGGCCTCAGTGAGGTGCCGAGTAGGCATTGAATATATGTTAGGCTTGGGAAGAGATTTAGAGATTGGAAAATTTAAGGTAAGGGATGTAGTCAATGATATAGAGGATGAATACAATTTCCATAAAATAGGCCAGAAAAGAAATTATTTGCTTAAAATTATTTATCAAATGAAGGCCTTAGATGATGAAACGTGTAGACTTCTTAAGGACTTAATAAGTTGTAAGCATCCTAATAAAAGGAAAAAATTAAATGCCGTTATTCATCAAAAACAACAAAAGATGCTTGGTTTGATGAAGTCGTTTAAACTGGAAAAAGTGCATATTCAGAGAATAGTTGACACCTTTAGGGAAATGTTTAACTATTGGGAAGAGCTGGAAAGAGATTTTGCCGATTGTCTTATAAAGGCAGGTAGAAAACCTGTTTCTTATTTAGTGGAGTGCGTTAATGAGTTATCAATTCATGAGGAAGGTGGCAAGAATTTTAAGTCATTAAATTTAGATAAAGAAGAGGTTTTATCTTTAGTATCTAAACTGAGAGAGCTAAAGTTGCGTATTAGCAAAATACAGAGCAGTACAAATCTACAATTAGATGAGCTAAGAACAATAAATGAGGAAATCCGTAAAAGTCTAAGAAAGGCAGAAGCTGCAAAGAATGAGCTCATAAAAGCCAACCTTAGGCTGGTTGTGAGCATCGCCAAAAAATATACGAATAGGGGGCTTCAATTTCTCGATCTCATCCAGGAGGGGAATATAGGGTTGATGAAGGCAGTTGATAAGTTTGAGTATCAAAGGGGTTACAAATTCAGCACATACGCTACCTGGTGGATCAGACAGGCCATAACAAGGGCTATTGCTGATCAGGCAAGGACAATAAGGATACCTGTTCACATGATAGAAACTATAAACAAACTTATTAAAATATCTCGTAGCCTTGTTCAAGAATATGGTAGAGAGCCGAAACCAGAGGAAATAGCAGAGAAGATGGGGTTCCCATTGGAAAAAGTAAGGAAGGTTTTAAAGATAGCAAAAGAGCCAATTTCTCTGGAAACACCTATCGGTGAAGAAGAAGACAGTCATTTAGGGGATTTTATAGAGGATAAAAAGATAATGTCGCCGGCTGAAGCGGTCACAAAGTTTGCCTTAAGTGAACAGACAAGAAAAATTATGACTACACTGACACCGAGAGAAGAAAAGGTATTGAGAAAAAGGTTCGGTGTTGGAGAAAAGGCGGACCATACACTGGAGGAGGTTGGCAGAGAGTTTAATGTTACAAGAGAAAGAATAAGGCAAATTGAGGCCAAGGCATTAAGGAAATTAAGGCATCCCAAGAGAAGGAAAATATTGGAAAATTTTGTTGAGAATTACACAGAGCATTAGCCCCAACAATATCTTAAGCGTTTGAAAAGAAACTGAAAATAAGTTATATTTTATAATACCATTATATAGAGAAAGGCTTTTTCAGTGATTTATCAATAGGGTAGTATGTGGGCTTTTTCAGAAACCAAAAATAGCATTTTGCTATGATTTTGAATGACGATGGAATTTTAGGATTATTTTTCTTGACATATTATTTTTGTTTCAGTTAGCATAAGGATCATAAGGATCAGAAAAAGTAGGGCCCATAGCTCAGTTGGAAGAGCCACCGGCTCATAACCGGTAGGTCCCTGGTTCGAGGCCAGGTGGGCCCACTATTTTTAACTATAAAAGAGAGATGTCTGATAGGATAGACGTCTTAAATAATATTATACAGAAAAGAGGGCGCTCCTTAGAGTAGGACGCCCTCTAATTTTGTATATGGAAGACAATTTAAGGTGTTAATGTGGATGAAAAGCTTAATATTCTTTTAGAGATACAATCAGTTGATATTCGACTTGATGAAATTAAAAAGGAGAAAAGACGGATTCCCGTTGGTATGGAAAAATTAGAGAAAGATTTTAATCTTTTAAAAGCTACTACTGAACGGGATCAAATGGCCCTTAAAGAGCTTAAAGACTATATGAAAAAGACCGAAAACGAATTAGAGGAAACAGAGATTAAACTTAAAAAGAGCATGCTAAGGCTAAATGATGTAAAATCGAACAAGGAATATCAGGCAATTTTAAAGGAAATTAAAGAAATTAAAGAAATTAATTCTGAAAAGGAAGAAAAGGTGATAAAATGGATGGAAGATATTGAAATCCAGGAGAAGGAATTTGCCGAAAGTAATATAAAATGGGAGAAGTACGAAAAAGAATACAAAAGAAAGGAAAACGAATTTATAAATAAAAAGAAAGAGCTGGATCAAGAGGGGCAACAACTCAATGATGAAAGAATTAAATTATCTGATAAGGTTGATAAGGATTTATTAAAGAGATATAATAGGCTAAGGTTAAATTTAAAGAATGAGGTGGTAGTTAGAGTCAGGGATTCTGTTTGTTATGGATGCCATTTAGGTATTCCACCTCAGCAGTATAATGATTTAATCAAGACGAATTCAATGCAGAGTTGCCCTAATTGTAATAGAATTATTTATTGGGGAGAGAATAAAGAGTCATAGTTTACGGTCGGGTACTAAATAGAACAGTATTGATGTTAAAGCAGGACAGATGGTCGCTGTCCGTGAAGGGCCGGAATACGGCTCCAATAACGAAGAGAGGAAAGTCCGGGCTCCACAGGGCAAGGTGCTGGGTAACACCCAGTCTCGGCAACGAGAAGGAAAGTGCCACAGAAAATATACCGCCCCGCACTTTCATAGAAAGTGCGGGGTAAGGGTGAAAAGGTGAGGTAAGAGCTCACCGCTTCAGTGGTGACATTGAAGGCACGGCAAACCCCACACGGAGCAAGACCAAGTAGGGGAGCGTTTAAGGGCTGCCCGTCCGAGCTCCCGGGTAGGTCGCTTTACCCCAATAGCAATATTGGGGATAGATGAATGACCATCACCTCGTAAATGGTGACAGATACGAGGAACAAAACCCGGCTTACGGCCTGCTTTAACATCATCACCTATTTTGAGAGAAAATATGTTTGTTTTATCTAATTTTTTAGTTGCTGTTGCAAAGATATTGAATATTGGCTTAACGCTATATATGTGGATTATAATCGGAAGGGCAATAATCTCATGGGTTAACCCTGACCCATATAATTCTATTGTTAGATTTCTACACAATGTAACTGAACCGGTTCTGTACAGCATTCGAAGAAGGTTGCCTATAAGCTTTGGTGGATTTGATTTTTCGCCTGTTATAGTCATTCTTGTTATTATATTTCTCCAAACCTTTGTAGTCCAAAGTTTAATCCAATTTGCAGTTCAACTTGGTGCCAAATAATGGATGACCTTGTTCTCAAGGTCAAGGTGGCGCCCCGTTCATCCATCAATAAGATAGTGGGTATGGAAGGTGATGCCCTAAAGGTAAAGGTAAAGGCGGCGCCTGTCGAGGGATTAGCCAATAAGGATCTTATAGCGTTATTGTCCAAGCGTCTAAAAATTGCAAAAACAAGCGTAGAGATTATATCTGGGCATACCTCAAGGTTAAAGTTGGTTAGATTTCATGATATTCAAAATTTATCGATTATTGAATCTATCAACACAAATAAAAAATAAATCCTTATGACAAGCATAAATGGAAAGAACATAGTACTTGGCATTACCGGCAGCATTGCGGCTTATAAATCTGCTGAATTGGCAAGACAATTAAAAAAGGAAGGCGCTACAGTAAAGGTAGTGATGACTGAGAATGCCACAAGGTTTGTTGATCCCTTTACATTCGAAACACTCACGGGAAATAGGGTCATATGGGATATGTTTTCCCAGCCTGGAACATCCATTGATCATATATCATTAGGGCAGGAAAGTGACCTGGTAATAATAGCGCCGGCTACGGCAAATTCTTTAGCAAAGATGGCCCATGGCTTAGGGGACGATTTTGTTTCTACCCTTATACTGGCTACTACATGTAAAATTTTGCTTTGTCCGGCAATGGATAAAGAAATGTTCATGAACGGCTTAGTCCAATCGAATATCCTTAAGCTCAAAGAGAGAGGGTTTATTGTAATGGAGCCGGATGAAGGTCTTTTAGCCTCTGGAATAGTTGGAGTAGGAAGGTTTCCAGACCCTTCAATTATAGTGGAAAAGACAAGGTACATTCTTGGTGATCACGACTTAAATGGATTAAAATTGCTTATCACTGCAGGTCCAACAATTGAGTATATTGACCCTGTAAGGGTAGTGACTAACAGATCTACTGGAAAGATGGGTTATGCATTGGCAAGGGCCGGCTGGAGAAGGGGAGCAGACGTTACACTTATATCAGGGCCTACCAATCTCGACCCTCCGGAATGGGTAAATACAGTTAATGTTGAAACAGCTGAAGAGATGTATGAGACTGTTATGCATTATTACAAGGAGAGTGATGCAGTTATCAAGGCAGCGGCAGTTAGTGATTACAGGCCTAAGAAAAAGGCACAGGATAAAGAGAAGAAAAATGGAAAACCTATTGCTATTGAAATGAGCCCCACTGTAGACATATTAAAAGAACTCGGGAATGATAAAGGGGAACGTATACTGGTAGGTTTTGCCGCTGAGACAATTGATCATGAGGCTAACGCCATTGACAAAATAAAAAAGAAGAACCTGGATTTAATTGTGGTTAATGATGTCTCAAGGGAAGATAGAGGATTTGCCTCTGATAAAAATGAGGTCACTATAATTGACAGGGAAGGGAATAGGGAATTAATTCCCTTAATGCCAAAATTGGATGTAGCGAATAGAATACTTGACAGGGTAAGCGCTTTAAGAAAATCATGAGTGAGAGACAAGAGCTTATTGATATTGTTGAAAAGGTGAAAAGGAAATTGATAAACAGCCAAGAGATTGGACTTGATCCCCCACCTATTTCATCAGATGCTTTAAGCTACCTTACAGCAGGAAACAATCTAAGCTATTCGCCATCATTGAGTACCGTTTCATATAGCAGCCTAAAAGAATTGGAGAAGCTTAACCGTAATTGTGATCTTTGTAAGCTGAGTAGCAAGAGGAAGAATATTGTCTTTGGAGAGGGTTCTCCTGATGCGCGACTTGTATTTATCGGAGAGGCCCCTGGCGTGGAAGAGGATTTGACGGGGAAACCATTTGTAGGCCAGGCAGGGAAGCTTCTTTCAAATATTGTAAATGCCATGGGTATAACAAGAAAGGATGTTTATATATGTAATATAATAAAGTGCCACCCGCCAAACAACAGGGACCCGGAGCCTGATGAGATAGAGAAATGCCTTCCAATTTTAAAGGCTCAAATTTCCATGATTGAACCAGAGATTATCTGCACCCTCGGAAGGATATCTCTTCAGACACTAATAAATAAAGACTTAAAGATTACAAGAGACAGAGGACAGTGGAAAAATTTTATGGGCATACCTGTAATGCCTACATATCACCCGGCATATTTATTGAGAAACCCCCAGGCCAAGAAATATACTTGGGAGGATATGAAGGAGATAATGAAGAGGTTAGGTCTAAAAGACCCAAGGAGGTTAGGAAATTAAGACATATTTTATAAAATTTATTGTGTTCTTTGGTTTAGCTATATTCATCATAAGTCTAAACCTTCATAATGCAGAGTCCAATCAAGATAATGCCATGGTAATTGAGCTTGAGGGAGCTATCAGCCCAGGCACAGCACAGTTTGTGACAAAGGGGATAGAAAATGCGGAAGTAAACAATTATAAATTGGTTATTATCAGATTAGACACCCCTGGCGGATTAGATCCCTCTATGAGGGCAATTATAAAGGATATATTGAATGCGTCTATACCGGTTGTGGTTTATGTGGCGCCACGGGGGGCAAGGGCGGCATCTGCCGGCGTAATGATAACTATAGCGGCCCATGTAGCTGCTATGGCGCCACAGACTAATATAGGAGCTGCACACCCTGTTAGCGCTGGTGGTAAAGAGATCAATAAGACTATGTCGGAGAAGGTAGTCAATGATATGGTTGCGTATGCAAAGAGTATTGCAAAAGATAGGGGACGAAATGAAGATTGGGTTGAGAAGGCCATCAGGGAAAGCGTCAGCATTACATCGGAAGAGGCGGTAAAAAACAAGGTAGTTGATTTTATAGCCGGTGACATACCTGATCTTTTAAGAATATTAGATGGCAGAGAAGTTGAGCTTGACAAGGGCAAAGTAACATTATCCACTAAAGACCTTCATTTAATATATCTTACGCCGGGCTGGAGGGATAGGGTACTAAATACTATAAGTAACCCAAATATAGCCTACATACTAATGATGATTGGCCTTGCAGGTCTTTATTTTGAACTGTCTCATCCTGGCGCCATTCTCCCAGGCGTGGTTGGTGCAATTTCACTTGTGTTGGCCTTTTTTTCATTTCAGACACTATCGGTAAACTATGCCGGACTTCTCCTTATAGCCCTGGCTATTATTTTTTTTATTGCAGAAATCAAGGTAACGAGCTATGGTCTTTTGTCTCTGGCTGGTTTAATCTCTCTGACCCTTGGCTCTATAATGCTTTTTGAAAATGTTGGAGTTTCATTGAAACTGATGATGCCTACCATATTTCTGATAGGAGGTTTTTTTGTTGGCATTTCCTATCTTGCTTACAGGGCCTATTCCAGCAGACCAAAAGGAGGGATGGATGGGTTAATTGGTGAGACCGGTGTTGTAGAGAAAAGAATTGATCCGGCTGGTACAATATTTGTTCATGGAGAATACTGGAGTGCCGTATGTGATGAGGTAGCTGAACAGGGGGAGAAGGTGCAAGTTTCAGGCTCAAAAGGACTTGAGCTGATAGTTGAAAAGATAGAAATGAAGTACCATCATCGTTAATAATTAGACATTTATCAATCAAAGGAGGTTGTCATGTTTTATATTCTTGCAATAGTACTGCTCATATTCTTTCTGAGCGCGGCCATTAAGGTTCTTAAAGAGTATGAAAGGGGTGTTATATTTAGATTGGGGAGGGTAATAAAAACAAAAGGGCCCGGCCTTATTATAATTATACCCATTGTTGATAAGATTGTTAAGGTTAGCCTTCGTCTTGTAGCTATGGATGTTCCTCCCCAGGATGTTATTACAAAGGATAATGTTTCGATTAAGGTAAATGCTGTAATATACTTTAGGGTTATGGAGCCAAATAACGCAATTATCGAGGTGGAAAACTTCCTCTTTGCCACATCTCAGCTTGCCCAGACGACATTAAGGAGTGTATGCGGGCAGGTGGAATTGGACGATCTTTTATCAGAGAGGGAGAAGATAAACAGCACTTTGCAGGGGATACTTGATAAACACACAGATCCCTGGGGTATTAAGGTGTCAACCGTAGAGGTTAAACACATTGACCTTCCCCAGGAGATGCAGAGGTCTATGGCAAAACAGGCAGAGGCGGAAAGAGAGAGAAGGGCAAAAGTTATTAACGCAGAAGGTGAATTGCAGGCGGCTGGTAAGTTGTCGGAGGCCGCTAAAATTATAGAGCAATATCCTGCTGCCCTGCAACTAAGGTATCTGCAGACCCTGAAGGAGGTGTCGGCAGAAAATAATTCAACAACCCTGTTTCCTATACCTATTGATCTGTTTAAGCCGTTTTTTAAGAAAGAGTAAAATGAGGTATTTTTGTTGTTAAAAGATTTTTGGGGCAGTTGGTATTTGTGATTTAAAGGAAAAATTCCATAGTGGGCAAGGTGGGAAGCAGTAAATAATGCTTCCACTTTTGGGCCTTGTATTTTTTATTGTGGGAGGAGGTAAGTATGGAAGAAGAAGAAAAAAAAGAAGTGGGAGGTGTGAAAGATTTAGACAGGATGACGGTTAAGGAGTTAAGGGAGGTGGCAGCTGATATAGAAGAATTGGCTGGAGTCAGCGCAATGAAGAAGGCCGAGCTCTTATCTGCAATAAAGAAGGCAAAGGGTATCAAAGAAAAAAAAGCCATTGAAAAATCAGATGTTACAATTAAAGACCTGAAAGCAAAAATTATTAAACTTAAAGAAAAAAGGGAAGAAGCCAGGAAGGTAAAAGATAAGAGGTTGGTAAATATTTTTAGGAGGAGGATAAACAGGATAAGAAAAACTTCAAGAAAATTATCCCACGCATGAGATCAAAAAATTCTAATTTTTAGAAATTTCTAAGAGATGAAATTTGTTGACAGAAATGGCCAATAAAAGGAACATTGCCTTTCCATGCCAGACAATCGCAATTGTTCCAGCTGCAGGATCTGGTGTCAGGATGGGAGAAAAAAAGGCAAAACAGTTTTTAGAGTTATGTGGAAAACCTATTCTGGCAGTCACATTAGATCATCTCCAACGATGTGATCTAATTGATAGGATTGTAGTTGTAGTACCTGAGGTTGATATTGATTATTGTCGTCGAGAGATTGTAGAAAAATATAACCTGAGCAAGGTTTTCAGAGTTGTTTCTGGAGGGAAAAGGAGACAGGATTCAGTAAGGCGAGGAATTGAGACCGTCGCTGATTGCTGCGAGTGGGTTCTTATTCATGACGGTGTTAGACCCCTAATTACGAATGACCTGATAAAAAGGGTTGTTAAAGCAGCAAAAAATTTTAGAGCGGTTATTCCAGGCCTCCCTATTGCAGAGACGGTTAAAGAGATAGATGATCATGGTATTGTTATAAGGTCAATTGATAGAAGCCGCCTTTGGTCAATACAAACACCTCAAGTTTTTAGGTGGGATGATATTAGTCTTGCCCATAAAGAAGCCATTAAAAAAAGCTGGGAAGATGCAACTGACGATTCTTTTCTTATTGAGAAAATAGGTATACCGGTAAATATAATCAAAGGGGAAAAGCACAATATGAAAATAACAACACCCCAGGATTTAGATATGGCAAGATCGCTGATGGCAGGATAGTTTATTTATTATCTTTGATGGATAAACCATGATGCAAATCTGTAATCTCAAATTTGTATCTAAGAATTTATATTCCAGCAGGAATGCTATAATCGTAGATGACAAAACTTAAACCATGAAAAAGACTCTATCAATTGGTACAAGGGCAAGTCAATTGGCGATTGCTCAAGCGAAATGGGTTATGGATAGGATATTAGCCAGGTATCCTGATCTAAAAATTAACTTAGTTAAGATCAAGACATGGGGAGACAGGATTCTTGATAAACCATTAAGCACAATTGGAGGGAAGGGTTTATTTGTCAAGGAGATAGAAGAGGCCTTAATCAGAAAAGAGATAGATTTAGCCGTCCACAGTTTAAAGGATGTTCCTGCTGAACTGCCCAATAATTTGTGCATTGGCATCATCCCTGCAAGAGAAGACCCTCGTGATGCCTTTATATCTACTGGAAATATTTCCATAGAAGATTTATCTGAAGGTGCCTCTGTAGGCACAAGCAGCCTAAGACGTTCTGCCCAGCTCCTACGCTTTAGGCCCGACCTTAAGATTTTGCCGTTAAGGGGCAATATAGATACAAGGATTAAAAAATTAAAAAAACCTGATCTTCAGGCTATTATTGTAGCTGCAGCTGGTTTGAACAGATTAGGCCTTGAGGATATTATTACTCATTGTTTTTCTGTTGATATAATGCTTCCTGCTCTGGGGCAAGGAGCCCTGGGACTTGAACTGCGAGAAGATGACATAGAAACAAGAGATTTATTGGCGTTTTTGGACCATTATACGACAAGGATGGAGTTAGAGGCTGAAAGATCCTTGCTTTTGGAATTGCAAGGTGGATGTCAGATTCCAATTGGCGGCCTTGCAAGACTGAAGGATGGCCACATTTATCTCGATGGTCTTGTAGCAGATCTTGATGGGAAAACTGTATTCAGAGATGTGATTGCTGGATTGCCGGAAAATGCTAAGGAGCTTGGGGCAACCTTAGCACATAGGCTTTTAGATGCCGGGGCAAGTAAAATATTGCAGAAATATCAATAATATCTAAATTTTGAAAAACACATCAAAAGATTTTTTCCTGAATGAACATCATGTAACCAAGAGGGCTTTTTATGAGAACATCAATTTTTAGTTGTTGTAAAAAGTATTTTATTTTAAAGGACGCTGCAACAACTTTATAGTCTGGAATGTACCTGTTTTATCTCCTCCTGCCTCTTCCTCTGCCCATGCCTGAACCATTCATTTTGCCCGTACCTTTCCCCATCCTACTGTTTTGCCATTGTCTATTATTTGTGTTTCTTGGGTTTTCTTTAGTCATTTCTGTTTTAAAGTTTTGAATCTGAGTGTTTATGACTTGGCGGAAAGCCTTAGAAAGATTGGACCATAAGCTTAAAACAATGCCTGTCCCTACCTCAACAGTACGTTCTGTTCTATCCTTATTTTCAGCATTTATATTATTGTCGTGATATTCCGGCCGATTATTAGTTTGGGCATTATCTTTTGCCCATGTCGTGCCATTATATTTATTTTCTACCCCTGCCGTATTCTGGTAGGATCTCATTTTTTTTGATGATAAAAATGATTTTACTTCTTCATAGGCAATATTAACTTCCTTCAATTTTTTCTCAGCCTTTAGTTTTAGTCTTTGATTATGAGAGAAACGATCTGGATGCCAAACATTGACTGTATCTTTGTACGCCTGTTTTGCTTCGTCTACTGAAGCGTTGATGTCAAGGTCAAGGGTTTCAAAACATTTACGGATATCCATTTTATTTTCCTTCTTAATTTATGCATCTCATTTTATGATAGTATACCTTTGAGAATCAATGATTGCCTTAAATTATAATCGCTGTTTATTTTATTTACAAGGCAAATTTTCCTGCAGCATTTCAGTAAAGAAGGTTTGGGTGCAGCTCAACAAAAATGGGCAGAAGAAAATCCCTTCTGCCCCGCAACTGATATTAAGGTAAAGAATGGTTACCACTATTTATTGAACTGATACAGATTTGGTATGAATAAGTGTTTTAGTACCTTAAAAATATATTTGCGCTCAAAACGCGCAAAAAATTAAAAACGCATCATCTTCTCACGCAAAACCGTTAAGTTCGCAAAGGAAAAGATGATGATGAAAAATGTTTATAAAAAATCTTTGCGTCTTTGCGCCTTTGCGAGAGGATTTTTTCCGGTTGATACGGTTTATGCATACTCAATGAGGCGTTAAAGCTCTAATAGAGGTAAATAATATCGAGGTGGTTATTTTTCAAGTGCATTGTTTGTTTTGAAAAAAAGGCCTATCCACTTCACTCCAGTGCCCACTGTATATTGTGGTTACGCATAAGATTAGTTTAATAAAAATATCTCATTAGATCAGTAGGTTAGATAATATGTGCGATTTT
>CAYSWP010000012.1:0-17074 GCA_964434795.1 uncultured Desulfobacteraceae bacterium
CGTTTTTTCGTGACTTATCAATGGAGGAAACCGGAGCCTGGTCCTCATATAAAAATTAGCCGAATTCTTGTAACATCTTCTTTGTGTTGGGCGTAGACTAATATTATTTACATAAAGTGAGGACCGGGACAGGGGAGGGCCTCCGGCTCATAGAGTCTAAGCCCCGGAGGGAGCAGAAGAAAATCCCTTCTGCTCCGCAATTGTTATTAAGGTAAAAAATGGTTACCACTATAATACTCAGAGGTGTCCTATTTTTTAACAATCTTCCCCATTAATCCTCCAATCCAGTCTTTTATCTTGTCCACAAAAGATGGCCCCTTTATCAGGAGTTTGCACTCGGCCTTTTTGTCTGAATCCATACTTACCGCCCTGATCGTATAAAGACCCTCAGGTATTGGTGTTTGGCCAACAATAAGGATTGTTTCTCCCTTCTTGTTCGAACCGGTCTTTGCCCTCAATAATATCCCTATTTTAAAGGTTAGTCCTGCTGGGTCATAGCCAGGTTTGGTCTTTATTGTAAAATAGCCTTTATCATCAACATCTCCATCAAAAATCGGAATATCAACTGCCTTATCCCCTTTTTTTACCCCTAACATGGTGATAAAAACTGAATCCTCAGGCTGAAAACCCTTGCCACGGAATACAAATTCCGTATCCATTACCTTAGCGACACCAAGGGTTATAACATCCGGCTCAACAATCATTTGAGGGCCTGTAACTTGAGGGTTAAATGCCTTTTCCGTATGGGCGCACCCTGCAAAGGTCAAGGTAACGACAACGGAAATAAGTAAACTATAAAATATCTTTTTAGAAATAAATTTTTTCATGCCTAAATTCTCCAAATCTTAAAATATTTTCAGGAAAATTATTTATCTTATCTGACACCTGAGCGTTAAAAACAGACTATTGCCTACCTGCATGCCCCTATTAATATCGGGGCACAGGCAGACTAAACAACATGAGCAGTTACTAACTTTTTATCTATTATACGCCCTCTTAATGACCTCATTAACATCAATACCGGATTCCATCCAGTCAGTCAGCCGGACAGACTTACCTCCCTCAATACATTTTCCAATAAAGGAAGATCTTGTCCCCTGCCTCTTGTTCGGGCCAAAAGAATTTTTCGGTCCTATGCCCTGGAAATCCTTGATGGAGTCCATTGCCTTTACAAAATTTTCTACCGTAAGATCTTTTCCGCATCTTTTAAAAGCCTCTACCATGGGTTCTACAAAATAAATTCCTGCGTAAAAAAACACGCCCCAGCGATCTTTAGGTGCAAATTGTTCCTGGGCCTTTTTATATTTTTCCATCAAGGGAAAATCAGATCCGGGAAGCTCTGCAAAGGTTGTAAAAAACACGTCTTTGTATAGGCCCTTTGAGATTTTATACATGATTGGTGTATCGCTCAATGTACTGGTGGTCATCCATTGTGGTTTAAAGCCCATCTTTGCAGCAGTGCCGAGCACTATAGCCCCGTGCTTTGGGAGGACCCAATTCAGAACACAGTCTGGATTAGCAGCCTTCAGCTTCATTACATGGGAGGAAAGATCCGTATCCAGCGGCTCTGCAGATACCTCTGCCACCAGTTTCATTCCATACTTTTCAAGGGCCAATTGTGCGCCGTAAAGTCCCTCTTTGCCATAGTCATCATTCTGATAAAAAAATGCGATTCTCTTTTTTTTCAGTGTCTTTACTGCGTAATCTATAAGGATTGCGGCCTCGTCACAATACAATGGATATGTTCCCCAAAGATACTTAGTAGGCGGGTATCCCCAGTGTGTTGATCCGGCGGCAGGACCTACCCAGGGTACCTTATTTTTATGCAGATACTTTTTAACAGCCATGCCTGTTGCGCTTCCTACGCCGGAGGCAAAGGCAAATATTTCTTTATCCTCTACCAGCTCCTTGGCAATGGCCTTGGTTCTCGGGGGCATGTAGCCGTCATCCCTAAGAAAGTATTTAATCTTCCGGCCGTTTATTCCTCCCTCTGCATTAATCATGTCGAAATAACAGCCAGTGCCCCTTGCTACTGCTCCCCAAAGGGCTGCAGGTCCGGTCTGCGGTCCCCACTGACCGATGCGAATCTCCGTATCAGTTACGCCTCTTTCCGCCCATGCAACAGGAATAATGACTAACAATACAAACACCAGGCTGGCCAATGTAAAAATAAGTTTTCTTCTCATCGTTATCCTCCCTTTATTATTATTAAGTTAATACCCTTGCCACTCTTCCGGACAAACCGGAATAGAGATCTCCTTTTCTTTTTCCTTCTGATAAAAATTATGTAACTTCTCAATAAGTCCGGGTAGCTTTAGAAAAAATCCCCCTCAATCCCCCTTTTCAAAGGGGGAAGTTATAGGAATACCCTGCCTTATTGAGAAGACTTTATCAATAAATATCCTTGCCTCAAGAGCAATAAATCAAGGCCCAGAGAACCTAATTTTTCAAAGCTAAATGATAAGTATCCGTTTGCAGATTCTATTTCATCTCCTTTTATACATTGCCTCAATAAGATCGCTGAAGGTTTCATTTACATATTTTCTTTTTACCTTCATTGTGGGAGTAACTTCTCCGTCTTCTTCATATAATTTCTTGGGCAGGATAGTGAATTTTTTTACCTGTTCAACCCTGGCAATAGTATCATTCACTTTATCAACTTCTTCCTGGATAAACCTTACAATTTCCGGGCTTTGTGTTAAATCCTTATAGGTTGAAAATTGAATTTTATTATCCTGGGCATATTTCACTACATTGTCTTCATCTATCATAACAAGGCAACTTATAAACTTTCTCTTATCACCAATAATTACTGCGTCATTAATGTAGGGGCTAAACTTAAGCTTATTTTCAATATACTGTGGCGTTATATTCTTACCGCCTGATGTAACTATAATATCCTTCTTTCTATCCGTAATCTTTAGATATCCGTCTTCGTCTAACTCTCCAATATCACCCGAGTAAAGCCAATCACCCTTTAGGCTTTCCTCGGTTGACTTGGGATCTTTATAATACCCCTTAAATATACTGGGAGACTTAACCAGTATCTCACCGTCTTCTGCAATTTTTACCTCTGTGCCCTGGAGAGGTGGTCCTACAGTGCCAAACTTTACCTTGTCCGCCTTGGATACACAGGTTACTCCTGTCCCCTCTGTCTGACCATAACCCTCTACAAGGTTAACCCCTATAGACTGAAAGAAGTGAAGAACATCCGGTGATATAGGGGCAGCGCCTGAGTATGCAATCCTGAGTCTGTCAAAACCCAGTCTTTCCTTAAGTTTTGCAAAGACCAGTAAATACCCAATACGATATAAAATCTCTATGTAAAATGGCACGGGTTTGAAATTCATCCTCAGTGAAGCCCGTTTTTTTCCAATCTTTAATGCCATGGCAAACACAAGTTTCTTAAACCACGTAGCATCAGACATCTTTATATAAACCGCTGAAAGATATTTTTCCCATATACGTGGCACTGCATATCCCACTGTAGGGGATATCTCTCTCATATTATCATTTACAGTATCGAGGTTTTCTATAAAATTTACTGTGTATCCATGGGTAATCTGTGCAAAAACCGAGAAAAGACGCTCAAAAATATGACATAACGGCAGAAAAGATAATACCTCGTCAGTGTCATAGATTGGATTATCTTTAATAATTGCCTCGCCCATCCAGGTAACATTCCTGTGGGTCAACATGGCGCCTTTAGGGGGTCCTGTTGTGCCTGAGGTATAAATAAGCACTGATAAATCATCGGATTTTACCTCATCCATCCTCTTTTCAATAAAACCTGGCTCCTTTTCGGCAAATTTCCGGCCTATTTCTAAAAAATCGTTATAAATCATCACCATAGGATCTTTAAAGTTTCTTAGCCCTTCAAGATCCCACACTATCACCTTTTTTAAAAGTGGGGTTTTATCTTTAAAGTTAATCCATTTATCAAGCTGTTCCTCATTCTCTACAAAGAAAAATTTAGAGTCGGAATTTTCAATTACATATTCAACCTCAGGCCACGCATTAGTAGAATAAATTCCAGCAGACACCCCTCCGGCACATTGCACACCCATATCAATGATTACCCATTCCGCACAATTGTCGCCTAAGATTGAAACGCAGTCGCCTTTTTCAAGGCCCATTGATATGAGCGCCGACCCTACATGCCTTGCACTACTGTAATACTCATTCCAGGATATATCGTGCCATATGCCGTATTCCTTTTTTCGAATGGCCACCCTGTCACCATATTTTTTAACTGTATCTCGAAAAATCCGGGGTGTAGTTTGAAATGTCACTTTTTTATCTCCACCTTTTCTTTCTTTTCCAGCGTTGGTATCCCTTTGCCGATTCTTCGGACTTCATTCCCATATAGAATTCCTGCACGTCCTTGTCTTCCATTAAATCCTTTGATTTTCCCTTCATAACAAATCTGCCATTTTCCAAAATAAGCCCAACATCAGAAATAGTAAGGGCCATCCGAGCATTCTGTTCTACAAGAAGTATAGTAACCCCTTCGTTGTTTATTGTCTTTATAATATCAAAAATTTGTTTAACCAGAATAGGTGAAAGACCAAGGGAAGGCTCATCAAGAAAAAGCAACTTAGGGCGGTTCATTAAGGCCCGTCCAATGGCCAGCATCTGCTGCTCTCCTCCGGAAAGGGTGCCTGCCAATTGCCCTTGCCTATCTTCAAGCACTGAAAAATAGTTATATATTTTTCTAAAGTCATCTTTAATGCCGGCCTTGTCATGCCTGCGGTAAGCGCCCATAAGCAAATTCTCTCGTACAGTAAGCTCATCAAATACTTCCCTGCCTTCAGGCACATAAGAAATACCCATCTTTACTATAGCCTCAGTGTCCTTGCCGTCAATTCTTTTACCCATAAACTCAATGGTGCCTTTGTCCGGTTGATCATCCAAAAGCCCCATAACCGTCTTTAAGATGGTGGACTTGCCTGCACCATTATTTCCGAGAATAGCTGTAACAGTGCCCTGGTCTATGCTTAATGAGACCCCCCGCAAGGCATATATTAATACATAAAAGGTCTCAATATTCTTAATTTCAAGCAGCGCACTCAATTTAATTATCCTCCCCTAAATAGGCCTTAAGAACATCAGGATGTTGCTGTACTTTTTCCGGGTCCCCTTCTGCAATAAACTTTCCAAAGTTGATTGCCAGGATGCTGTCTGATATATCCATAACCATCTTCATATCATGCTCAATCAACAGGATTGTAACACCCAGCTCTTCCTGTATGTCTTTTACCCAGAAAATAAGGTCCTGCTTCTCCTCTGAATTCATTCCTGCAGACGGTTCATCGAGAAGAAGCAGCTCCGGCTCTAATGCAAGAGCCCTTCCAAGCTCTATCAGTTTCTGAGTTCCATAGGGCAGTCCTCCAACAAACTGACTTCTTGCAGATTGGAGGTCAAGAAGGTCAATTATCTTTTCCACCTGCTCTCGGTGCCTTACCTCTTCCTTTGCTGCTGACGAGTTCCTTCTAAAAAATGTTGCCCCACTCCAGATTCCGGTTTTAATATGGATATGACGGCCAAGCATTAAATTTTCCATGGTAGTCATTCTTGAAAAAAGTTCTATATTCTGAAATGTCCTGGAAATACCCTTTCTTGCAATCTTGTGCGGTTTAAGGCCTGTCACAGCCTCTCCTTTAAAGTAAATTGACCCTGAATCGGGTTTATAAAGTCCGCTAATGCAATTAAAAATGGTGGTTTTGCCGGCCCCATTAGGTCCTATAATTGAGAATATCGACCCTTTTTTCACATTAAAACTTATCTTGTCCACGGCAATCAGGCCGCCAAAACTTATATGCAAATTATGCACAGAAAAAAATTGATCTTGAGCCATTGCTAATTTTTCCAATATTTATTATTGATGCATTCGTATAAAGTCGTCACTCCGGTGAAAACCGGAGTCCAGATGGTCTGCAACTGCTTGAAAAGACTGGATTCCGGCTTTCGCCGGAATGACGGAAAACGGTATTTTGGGACTTTTTACGAGTGCATCATTATTGATGCATTCGTATAAAATTATTTTATGCCGTCAGTGGCAGCTTATTAAAAAAGAACTCGATCAAATTTGATGGTCCTTTGCTACACCTTTCTGACGTAGTGTTTTGCAAAAAGTCCACTCGGCTTAAAGCAGAGCACTAAAACAATAATGCCAAAGGCTACAACCGATTTAAATTCAAGGGAGACATAACCGCCAAAAAGGTTTTCTATAACCCCGAGCATATAGCCTCCAATGGCTGCGCCGACCAGAGTTGTCATGCCTCCAAGCACGGCAGACGCAAAACCCTTAAGCAGTGGGTCCATCATCAAATTTGGGTCAAGGGTAGCAATAGGTGCAAGCAAAATACCGGCAACTGCCCCTATAATTGAACTCATAGCCCATGTGATGGATAATATCCGATTTGTCCTAATACCATTAATTCGTGCAGCCATGGCATTCTGCTGGGTCGCCTTCATTGCAATGCCAATCTTTGTGTATTTAAAGAAAAGAAACAGCATGAACATCAGTAAAAGTGTGATAAGTATAGTGGCAATGTTGAGGTAGCTTAACACGGCGGAGCCGATTTGCACAGTATCGAAATCAGACACTGGAAAGTCCAAATTTCTCTGATCTGCTCCCCATTTCCAGCTTGCCAGGCCATAAAGAATCATCTGAAAGCCCAAAGTGATCACCATCAGACTCAGTGTGTTAGGTTCTTTTGCCCTCCTGAGAAAAACGAATTCCAGAAATACCCCCAAGAATGCAGCAAATATAAGTGAACCTAAAAAAGATATAGCAAATGAATAACCGTAATTTTCCAGCAAGGCGTATGCAACAAAGGTAGAAATCATTGCCATTTCACCCTGCCCAAAGTTTGGGACCTCAGAGGTCTTATAAATTATCACCATTGCCAGGGCAATAAGCGCATAAAGGCTTCCAAAGGCAATGCCGCTGATAAGAAGCTGAAGAAACATGAAGACTCCTTCTGTAAAATAAGATTTTTTTAATGCCTTCTAAAAAGGCCATGTTTTCCAATATATTTTTGTTCGTATCCAAAACCCATAAAGACCGAGGGGTTCAAATACCACCACTAACACAATTATTAGGCCAAAAATTATACTCGAGATATTTGGAAGTCCTGCAAGGTTCATCCATTTTGATGAAAAAGACACTAAGGACTCTCCCAGGTATGGAAGCTCCTGCACTTTATCCAACACCAATATCAGCCATGTCATAACTACGCCACCCATTATGGAACCGAGAATTGACCCCAAGCCCCCAACAATAACAAAGGCTAAAAAATAAATGGAAAGAATAAAATTGAAGGAACTTGGATTGATAAAGCCAAGGAGGAATGCCATTAGTCCTCCTGCAATTCCTACATAAAAAGCGCTTATGGCAAAAGCTACTGTTTTATAGTATACTAAATTAACCCCCATGGTCTCAGCAGCTATGTCACTGTCCCTGATCGCAATAAACGCCCTTCCAACCTTTGTTTTCATAAGATTCCGGGCCATCATTATGAGAAGAAATGCAATTGAAATAATTAAGAAGTAGATTTGCCTATCGCTATTCAGAACATAAGAGCCAAAAGAAGGGCTTGGCACCTCAATACCCATCCTTCCGCCAAAGATATGCCAGCGTCCGATTACCTGGGTTATAGCCATACCAAACCCCAATGTGGCAATAGCAAGATACGGTCCTTCCAGTCTTAGGGCAGGTAAACCCAAAATAAAACCAAACAACGCAGCAATCATCCCCCCAAGTAACAGGGCCAGCAAAAATGGAAGATGAATCTTAGTCATAAAAAGAACAGTAATATATGCCCCAATGGCAAAAAAACCGGCATGACCCAGGGATATTTGCCCCGTATACCCTACTAACATATTCAAACCTATGGTTACTATTACGTTAATAGCCATATAGTTTGCCATATAAATATAATAATTCGGCGCTATAAAGGGAAAAATAGTTAAAGAGAGCAGGAGCATTATAAACCAGAACCAAATAGCCTTGCTGTCCAGCAATCGAATATCTTCGTAATAATCCCTTTTTATATCCATAGTTTTTTCCTTGTCTCCCCTATTTAATTAGACCTTTAGAATATTTATATCAATATTAATTAATGCTGAACAATAAATTAAATTGTTTCATCTTTCAAGCTTAAAACAACGCAAATCTTTTTTTTCTTGACATAATAAAGAGGATTGGATAGTTCGATACCAATGGTAGACGAACTTGAAAAAAAAATAATTCATCACCTTCAGGATACTATCCCTTTAACAACAAGACCCTTTGCTGCTATAGCAACGAAAATCGGCATCAGTGAAAAAGACCTCATTGACAGGATTAAACGTCTGAAGGAAAAAGGAACACTAAGACGATTCGGCGCAACCCTCTATCATCAACAGGCCGGCGTTAAAACCAACGTAATGGTAGCATGGAATGTGCCGGAGGATATTGTTGATGAGGTAGGCACATTAATGGCAGGCTTTAAAGAAATAAGCCACTGTTACAGACGGAAAACCCAGGGAGACTGGGAATACAACCTCTTTACAATGATCCATGAAAAGAATAAAAAAGATTTCGAAAAACTTTTAGATAACATTATAGAGACCACAGGCGTAAAAGATTATATAATGCTTCCGACACTGAAAGAGTTTAAAAAAATTAGCCCGGTTTATTATTGATTGTTAATTAATTAGAGGTTATCAAAACACTATGGCTAACAAATCTAAGGAACTTTTTTTAAAGGCACAGGAAATAATCCCGGGCGGCGTTAATAGCCCGGTGAGGGCCGGCCGCTCAGTAGGCGTTGATCCGCCCTTTATTCAGAGAGCAGATGGTTGCCACCTTTGGGACGTTGACGGCAAAAGATATATTGACTATATAAGTTCCTGGGGCCCAATGATACTTGGACACAGACACCCAGAGGTAATTCAGGGGATTAGCAGCGCCTTGGAAAATGGAACCAGTTACGGTGCTCCCACTGAATTAGAGCTTAATCTTGCAAGAACCATTGTAGACACCATACCCTCTGTAGAAATGGTCCGTATGGTAAATTCCGGCACTGAAGCAACTATGAGCGCTATCCGACTTGCAAGAGGATTTACCGGCAGGGATATGATTATCAAGTTCGATGGGTGCTACCACGGGCATTCCGACAGTTGTTTAGTGGCGGCAGGCTCTGGACTTGCTACACTTGGCATCCCGGGAAGCCCTGGAGTCCCTGATGAACTGGCCAAATTGACTGTTTCACTCCCTTTCAATAACCTGAGGGCAGTAGAGCTTACCGTTAAGAAATACAGCAAGCAAATAGCCGCTATAATTGTAGAACCTGTTGCAGGAAATATGGGAGTGGTCCTTCCGGAAAATGGATTTTTAGAGGGTCTAAGAAGAATCACAACGGAAAAAGATATACTGCTTATATTCGACGAAGTTATTACGGGTTTCAGGGTCAGTCCTGGAGGCGCTCAAAAGCTATATAATATTATGCCGGATATTACATGCTTAGGCAAAATTATCGGCGGGGGTTTGCCTGTTGGGGCCTATGGCGGTAAAAAAGATATTATGTCCCACATTGCCCCTACCGGCAATATTTATCAGGCCGGCACACTCTCAGGTAACCCATTGGCCATGTCCGCAGGATTGGCAACACTAATAGTTTTAAAAAATAAGGAAATTTACGGGAAATTAAATGAAAGGTCCAAATTGCTTTTTAATGGACTAATTGACGCGGCAAAGCGTGCAGGTGTAGATGTAGTAGCAAACAGGGTCGGGTCTATGGGCACTATCTTTTTCACTGACAAACCGGTCTATGATTTTAACTCGGCCAAGCAATCTGATAGCTCAAAATACTCCACCTTTTATAGGGAAATGTTAGCACAAAAAATCTATTTAGCCCCATCCCCCTTTGAGGCCATGTTTTTATCCTTGGCCCATAGTGAAGATATAATAAAAAAGACGATTGATTGCGCCTTTAAAAGCTTTAAAAAAATCTAATCGAATAATTACCTTCAGACATCGTCATTTATAGCATATTATGTATTATGTCTAATTCCGCCCTATGCATAAATAAATTTCTTGAGCATCATCCCATAACCGCTTCTGCACCTTGCAGAATAGACTCCGGCGGTACATGGGATATTAAGGCCTTAGCCCTCCCCCTTGAGAACATAAAACCTTTAACGCTAAACATCGCCCTAAATTTAAGAACCTCAGTCACGCTTTTGCCATATAAACCTGGATGGGTAAAAATTTCCTCTGATAATTTTAATATCAGTGAGGAATACCAGTTTCAAGAGGCCCCATTTAATTCCCAGTTCGGTATATTTTTTGCTATCTTATCGTTCTTTAATTTCCATGGACTGGAGGTAGTTATAAAATCAACCTCCCCTGTTAAGGCAGGCCTTGGAGGGTCAAGTACAGCCACTGTGGCGGCGGTAAAGGTATTAACCATTGCCGGCAAACTTTTAGGCAGAAAGACAATTGATGAAGATGATATCCTCTACATTTCGTATCATATGGAGGATGCTATAAATGGTGGAATGTGTGGGTTCCAAGACCAGGGAGCAGCAGTTTTTGGCGGCATAAACAAATGGACCTGGAATTACTCGAACAGAGAAACACCCTTTTTCAGGGAATCTATTTTAGATGAGGATAAACAAAGGGAGCTATCAAAACATATCCTTGTAGCCTATAGCGGCAAAACACATATATCACATAAAACGAATAGGGTATGGGTTGAAAAATTTTTAGCAGGGCAGACAAGATCTGGATGGATTGAGGTAAATAATATTGTAAATCGCCTTGCCAATAACCTGAAAATTGGAGAATGGAAAGAGGCAAGCAAAGATCTCATTAAAGAGGTAGCAATAAGAAGAGAAATAACCCCTGAGGCATTTACCCCTGTAATAGACAGTCTTATACAGGAATCCGAAAATGTCGGGTGTGGCGCCCGATTTGCCGGGGCTGGAGGGGGTGGGTCTCTATGGGCGCTTGGTGATATTGAAGATATCAATAAGCTGAGAAGTTCATGGGCTAAAATCTTGCAAGAAACTCAGAAGGGGAAAATCCTTAAGTGTTCAATAGACCCGTCTGGTGTAAAACAAATTGGTAATAGTTCACCGCTGAGTTCGCCGAGAACGCAGAGATAAGAGCTTTATAAAAATATTTCGTAACCGTTCACGGGTTCAGAGGTTTCCCGCTTACAGCGGGATTCAAATGTTGTGTTCTCATCACCATATGCCATTTTGTAAGCGTTTTGCACCGGAAAACCGACCGCTTCCACGTCCTTACTCTGGAACATGGTACTTGGCAATGATGTAAAAAACCCGCATTTTTTACGAGCATTTCGGGGATCCAATATCAATCTCTTTCCTAACCCTGAACCCTGAACGTTGAACCGTGAACGGTTACAATATTTCTAAATAATAATTAAAACTCTGCGCCCTCAGCGTGCTCTTCGGTTACACATCTTTTTCACCAGACTCCACTATACCTGAAATATTATCCTCTAAAATTTTGACCTCATCAACAATCATTCTAAGGTATTTTTTGTCTGGATCATTGTCAGGTGTTTTTTCATAGAGTCTTCTTGCAAAACCACCAGCTACGGTCAGCGGGTTTCTACAGTCATCGGCTATCCGGTTTACTAATTTCACCATTGCTGCAAGTTTTTCCGCCTTAATTAGGCGTTTGCTTTTCTCTCTCAGCTCCTTTGTTCTATGTTCAACCTTTTTCTCTAACACCTTACTGAAATTGTAGATTTCCTCGTACAATTTAGAAATCTTGATAGCAATACCTATTTGATTGGCAACAATATATATTACATCATTGAAACGCTCGTGAAAGTAATTGCTTTGCTTTGAGGCAGCGACAAAAACACCGATAGATTCTCCTTCTACGTTTATAGGTGTGACGGTAAACGATTTTACATCCTCGCCGACGAGCAGGGTGGTTGATATGGGCTTTTTAATTTCTTTAATATCATTAACAATTGTAATCTTTCCAGTAAGAAAACATTCCCCTGAATAACTATCTACAGTCGGTCTCCTTGTTGCCGTTTCGACAAATTTTTTACTAAGACCCTTTTGGCTCTTTATCCTTAAATTTCCATCATCATCTAACATGCGAATTGAACATGCATCAAGTGCAAACTCATTTTTAAGTAAATCAACAATGGCATTCAGTACGTCCTGCAAGTGGCTAAAGGAGCAAACAATCTTTGAAATCTCAAATAGCAGCCTTAGTTTTTGCTCACATTCTCTTTCTTGTGTTGAAGTCTGAGCTAATCCGCCAACAAGGTCCCTTTGCTTTCCGGTTTTTTTGCTGGAAATCATTGGACTTCTCCCTCTGTTAACACTTTTGGTAAATTACAAAACTTTAATGCGGATAGGAACAACCAAAGTCTTGGGTTTCTCAGTCTGAATAAATATCTTTAAATAATCTATATTCAAGCCCTTCTTTAGCTTTTCAAAAATCGGCTCTACGAGCAATTCAAACCTCTTGCCCTCCTGTATTTCCCTTATATCTACCTTAAATAACGAGCTTTGCATACTAACTTTTTCTACCTTCAGGTTATTGCCTTTGTTTGAAAAGACCACCACCGGGCGACTCAGTTTTTTCCTTTCCTCAAGATTATTTATCTGTTTCTCCGGTAATGGCTTAAAAATCAAAACCCTTGGGCTTACGGAGATTTTAGACCTTATGTACCCCACAACCTGTATTAATATCTCCGGTTTCTCCAAATAATTGGTCTTAAGTTTAATCTTTCCGAGATAATTTTTCTCCTTTTCAACCCTGTTTTTTACCTTCAGGTCATAGCTATTATCTTTCCCTGCTTTATTCAGCTCTAAATCAAGTTTATCGGGAATAGAGTTTGATAAAATCTCAATACTCAAAGGTTCTTTTTTTTCTCCTTTTATATGTACGACCTGTTCTATATTATCTCCCTCAACCCCTCTAAGCCTTACAACCCTTGGATTTATGTGGATAGGTGACCATACTCTACCCTTCATTCCAATAACTATCTTAGGCTGGGCTGGATCATTTGTTAATACCCTGGCGCTTTTATAAATAGCGCCCTGAAAATTCTTCGTTTTTATTTTTAATGTAATCTTTCCCTCCCCTCCTGGAGGGATATGCCTGTCAAACCGGGCTACACTGCACCCTCAACCAGGCTTTACATTCTTAACCTCTAAAACAGCATTGCCTTGATTATGCACTATAAAATCATGGCTTACTGCCTGTCCTTGATTAACCTGGCCAAAATCGTAAATCAGCATATCCACTTTTATCTTAGGAACACCCTTTGCTGTAACGACATTTTGAGCAAATGCATTTATGCATAACATTAAGAACAAGAGCGTCAAGACTAACGCCTTAAATATTCTAACCATATGACCTCCTTCTAAGAGAAAATGAATCGGTAACTACTCAGGTGATTAGGCTGAAGGTCCCGCTAAAGGCGGGATTAGAAAAAACGGTAATACGGCTCGTTTTGAAGCCATGTTTGGTGCGAGAATCTACTCTACTTCCACCAAAGTACGCCAATAGTGCTTTTTGGACCCCTTCAGCCTTCAGTCTAAGCCCCTTCAGCCTGACTACGTGAGTAGTCACACGAATCGTTTGTAAAACCGTAACCTTTCACGGTTCACAGTTCATGCTTGCCCGCCATCTGTGTGGAGGGCCTGCCCATTATCTTATATTTTTTCTTCTCCAGATAATTCCCTAACAAAAATGAGCTTAAAATAAGTAATGGCAGAGATACTGACCATCGGATTATGCTAAATTTTATACCCATAAAAGATGTCTCAAATATTGTCATGGGAACCCTGCAAATTGCTGAAGCGCCTAAATATGTGAAAATTACACTAAGTTTTGCACCCTTATTATACAGAGAATAAGCCACTGGAAACGCTACATACAACCCGCCGACAGTAGTTCCTGCAAGTAACACGCCCCATGTGTAGCCCCTTATGCCTGATTCTTTGCCAAGATGTTTTTCAACAGTTTCCTTTTTAACCCATACCTCAAACAATCCTATTAAAATAAAGGCACACGGTAGCATTTTAATCATTGCAATTGAAAAATATTTAAAGTTATTGCCTATCTGTTCTCCAGGGGCAAAACCGACTATAAAAGAAAGCGAGATAAATGCAATGTAGGACAATATAGCTGTTATTTTTATAGCGCCAATTTTTTTAATCAAAATAACTCGCCAAAGGAAATACCTGTCACTAAGGCAACAGCAAGGGCGATAAAAAGACTAATCAGGTTTCTTGCTATTGTTACCTTTAATCCAAAATACTCCTTTTCTATGGGATAGGTCAGAATCCCTACCATCATTAATGTTGTTGTAAAAGCAGATAAAACCATGTATGGCACATTTTTCATAAGCAAAATACCACATAAGGGATAGGCGACAAAACCAGGCATGAGCGTTATAGATCCAAAGAAAGAAGCAATAAGTACTGCAAGGTATTTATTATTATTGCCAAGATAGTCGGATATTAACTTATCAGATATAAAGAAAAGGATAATTGAGACAAAAATAAGCATTATTAAGAAAGCAGGCAAAATGTGTAGAAATTGGCTGAAACCTATCTTGAGTGCCTTAAATGTCTTTTTCCGATTTGCAATAAAAGAAATCAATACTGCAAACCCTGTTGCAAAATATAGATAGTGCATTGGTAACTATTCAGGTTGTCTGGTTCACGGTTCACGGTTCACGGTTGGTCGCCTTGCGCTCCTCATATTTCTTGAGATAATTGATAAAACCACGAATGGCAGTCCCGCCGAGGCGGGATTCGTCTGGCTTGCTCATAGACATCTTTGAATTCTCCGGTCGATATGTATTCTTCATCCACGGCGATGTAAAGTTCGCTCTGGACTTCCGAGCAAGACCGCTTAGAATATCGCAAGAAACGTATAAACTCCCCATTCGTCTCGGAGTCAAAACCTTCTGCTATATTATGCATCGATGACCCGGCAGCATCTTGTATCTGTTTCTTTAGCCCATAGTCCCTCGCAAATTCTGGCTTCTTTGTCAGACGGTACACTTTCCGAGTCAATTCGCGTGCCAGTTGCCAAGCTTCAATATCTTTCCCGCCAGGGCGGGATTCAATCTTCATCGCTCCCTAACCCCTGGCCCAGGCCTGGTTTAACCGTCCTTTTCATAGAATCCCTGTGTATAATGCCTAAAAAAACCGTGTTGAATCGCACGTTACGTCGCACCAGGACAGGCTTGAACCGTGAACCTCTGAACCGTGAACCTTTTAACCCAACTCCTGTGTTGGAAACAGAGGTCTGTGTCCAAAATATTACACCATTATACGCTATAAATTACGAGGTATGTTATAAGCGCCTATTGCACCTTTGCCGGAAGTTTAATTTTGAATGTTGTCCCATCTTTACCATTGCTTTCAACAGAGATTGTTCCTTGATGTTTTGTTATTATTCCATGACTTACCGCAAGACCTAGCCCGGTTCCGCTCTTTTCTGATTTTGTTGTGAAAAAAGGTTCAAATATCTTTCCCATATCTTCAGGGGGAATTCCGCAACCTGTGTCAGTAAATTTTATTTCTATTGAATTATCACCAATGAATGAAGACTCAACAGTTAATTTTCCTCCATCTTCCATTGCCTCAGCAGCATTTAGCGCAAGGTTCATAAAAACCTGCTGGAGCTGTGACTGGTCACCCATTATTGAAGGAATATTTTTATCGAGTAATTTATTAACCTCAATGTTTTGAAACAAGGACTGTGTTTCAACAAGGGAAAAAATCTCATCAATGATATCGTTGACATCTATTGATTTAATTTCAGGCTCATGTTGCCTTGAAAAATCGAGCAATCCCTTAACAATTTTTTTACATCTTTCGGTCTGGGAAATTATCTTTTGGAGATTGATAAACGCAGGGCTATCCTCACTCAAATCCTCCAAGGCCAGATGACTATACATTGTAATTCCACCAAGGGGATTATTAATCTCATGGGCAACACCAGCAGCCAATCTTCCTACAGAGGCAAGCTTATCAGACTGCACAAGCTGCATCCTGGCCTTCTCCAGATTTTTTTCGGCATTTATTTTTGGCCTTAAATCCTGAAAGATTGCCATGCTGGCAATTTCCTTACCATTCTCGTAAATAATAGACGCAGTAAGTTCAACTGGAATCTCTTCATTAGATGAATTAATAATACTACTCTTAGTGCTGTTTAGTCTTCCAACACCGCCATAATCCGTGCTGCGCAATTTCTTCATAATACTTCTTGCACCACCAGGTGTATAGTGATACTGGGCAATGCTCTTTCCAACAGCTATCCGATCGCTGTAGCCGAATATCTTCCTGGCGCTTTCATTCATCAATATAAGAACACCCTTCATATCAGCAACCACTATAGCATTTACCGAACTTTCAATTATCTTCTCAAGGAATTCCTTGGTCTTCTTCAGGTCCGCCTCCATATGTTTGGATCGGGTAATATCCTTGAATGTTGCTACAATATAATCTATATTACCTTTATCATTTAATATAGGTGATAAAATCATATCCTCGTAAAAATATGTTCCATCTGGGAGTTTTATTTTCCTGATAGTGCTGACCGCTTTTTTTTCCGTCATTAAAATGTCAACATGGCTCTCCATTTCCGAATGTTCTTTATCGGATGAGGAAAAAATCTCATAACATTCTCTATGCAGAACGTCCTTCTCAGCCATTCCATATTTCTCGTAAAACATTGTATTAGCGCTTATAACCGTCATATCCAGTTTAAAAATGATAATGGGAAAGGAAAGGGATTCACAAAAATGAAAAAATGTCTTTTGTAATATTAAATTTTTCATGGTTTATTTTTTATGGTGATATTCTTAAAGAAGGAATGAAAATGTTATCCAAAGGTATTTGAAATTTGAACATCGCATAAATAATTTCGACCTGTGCGGTTAGCTTTTAGCCATCAGTCCCGCCTGAAGCGGGATTAGCTTTTGGATAAAACTGTTCAATGTCCTCTTTACCTAATTGATCTGTTGATTAAGTTCTTTAAAATCTCTCATTTCCACCCCTTTTTAAT
>CAYSWP010000013.1:0-5741 GCA_964434795.1 uncultured Desulfobacteraceae bacterium
TTACCTAAAAGCGAGTGAAATACACCTATTTGTTTATGGGGGTATTGGGGGGGGGGGGGGGAGAGTGGGGGTAAAAGTAACACCTCGATAAGTCCAGGCGGTTATAAAAAAATCCCCTTTTCAACCCGCCAAAAACACCGGCGGATAAAAGGGGGAAGCTATAGGAATGCCCTGTCTTATTAAGCATTATTGGGATTTATCGAGAATAGGCTATCCTGGTTATTGGTTTTGCTCTTCAAATTTTATACCCTCCTTTTGAGAGTGTGTCATTAATTTAACTCCACAAATCTAAATCAATAAGACCTATTCGGGCAGCGTATTTCGTTAGTCCTACTTGCCCCTGAACTCCTGTTTTATGGACAATCCGTGCCCTATGATTTTCAACTGTCTTTCTGCTTATAAAGAGAATATCCGCTACCTCTTGATTAGAATGTCCTTCAGCCAAAAGCCTAAGCACCTCTTTTTCTCTCTCTGATAATGGATTTGATTGCTCTTTAACCTCTCTTTTGGATTTTCCTTTAAAATAATCAGACAATACTTGATCTGCAACCGGTGAATCAAGATAATAACCACCACTGTACACCGTATTTATTGCAGCTATCAGGTTTTCCTCATCAGAATCCTTTAAAACATATCCTTTTGCCCCCATCTTCAATACCTGATCTATATATGCCTTCTTAGAGTACATGGAAAGGATAATAACCTCTATATCCGGATGTCTCTCTCTGAGCTGGCGTGTAGCCTCTATGCCATCCATCTTTGGCATACCTATATCCATAATAACAATATTAGGGCTATGCTCCCTTACAATTTCAAGGGCTTGGGCCCCATCCTCAGCCTCTGCCAGAACCTCTATATTAGCATTTTCCGAAAGGAGAGACTTTAGGCCTTTCCTGAAAATCCTATGGTCATCAACCAAAACAATCTTTATCTTTTCTTTCACGTCTTCACTCCATTTCTATCCATGCTATAATCTTTGTCCCCCTGCCGTGTATAGAGTTAATCTTCAATTTACCATCAATAAGGGAAAATCTTTCTCTCATGCTAACTAATCCAAGACACTTTGTCATCCTTGAAGGAGAAAAAATATCACTTACTACAAATCCAACTCCATTATCCTCAATAATAATACGTATTGTATTTTCAGTTGACGTCAGCGAAACGTATGCCTCTGTAGCCTTGCTGTGTTTTAATATATTATTCAGACCTTCCTGGAAAAGCCTGTATATGGTAATGTTAACTATAGATTCAAGGGTTTTGTGGATATGTTCAAAATACCATTTAATTTTGATGCCTGAGTATAGTCTAAAGTCCTGACAAAGCTCCTCCAGGGCCGGTATTAGTCCAAAATCATCAATCAAAGGCGGATGCAATGCATGGGAAAGTTCACGTATCTCACTAATCGTCTTGTTCGCAAGGTTTAAAAGCCCGCTTAACTGTTCTTTGATAACAGAAAATTCACGAGGTACTTTTTTGTTAGCCCTCGAAAGACCCATCTTTAAAGCACCTAACAGTTGTCCAACATTGTCATGAATCTCCCTTGAAATGGACTCCCTCTCTCTTTCCTGTATCTCTATGATCTGTTTCGATAAAAGTTTTACCTGCTGCTCTACCTTTTTTGTCTCTGTTATA
The DNA here is from genome assembly GCA_964434795.1 of uncultured Desulfobacteraceae bacterium. Classification (GTDB taxonomy): domain Bacteria; phylum Desulfobacterota; class DSM-4660; order Desulfatiglandales; family B25-G16; genus M55B121. The sequence goes on from CAYSWP010000013.1 coordinate 1,633, forward strand.
TCCTGGAGAGTCTCTATAGCGCCGATTAATCTTCCCCCAGAATCCTTTAATGGGGCCGCCGTTACTAAAAGCCATCTGTCTGCACCACCGCCCATCCTTGGGTAATAACCAATAGTTTCATATGCCCCTGGTATTAAATCGGATATCCGGTATTTTCCATGATAATATTGATGTATATCTCCTATTTTTCCATCTACCAGTAAATCGACAAGACATGGTCTCTTCTCATTATAGAAGGCCTTCCATTGTTTATCATTGCCCACTGTATCCTTTGCCTCTAAACCTGTAGACTTTTCCAGCGCCCCATTCCAATACGTTACCCTATGGTTTTTATCAATAACAAATGTGGGAATAGGTGATCCATGAAGAACGTTTTCTAATTTCTCTTCATTTCTTTTAAGTGCGCCTTCCGCCCAATTACGCTCCTCCATTAGTTTAAAACTATGCAGTGCAAAAGAGATATCGTCGGCTACATCTCCGAATAATTTTTGCATCTCTTCATCTGAAATAAATTCTTCAGGGATAGACACAGACAATAGTCCATAAACATTTCCATCATATTCGAGCCTGCTCGTTATCGCACATCTCCCGTCATATGAAGAGGCAAGGGGACAGTCAAGACATGACGATAATGGATTCCTTATTACAACAGGGTTTGATCTTGATAGAGCTATTAAAGCACAATCGGTAAATTCACCCCTCTCAAGTTTTTTAGACATAGGTAAAAATGACTCTGCCAAGCCTGCTTCCGCAGTAGCCACAAGCTTTCGAGATTCATCTAAAACCGCTACCCATGCATTATAACAACCGCAATCTGTTGTAAGACTCTTGCAGACACCCTCAATAAACTTTTTGTAATCCTTCTCCTTGCTTATAAGCTGATCAACTCTCCGAATCGCCCTTAAAACAAGATTGAGATGTTCAACCCTCTCCATTGCCTGCTGCCGGTCTGCGTCATGCTTTTTAAGCATATCAACCTGACATCTGAGGTCATCTATCTCTTTTATGAGCTGTTTCTTATTTTTACGTTCATCAATCATGAGTGCCTTAAAAATAAATTTGTGCTCAAAATGCACAGGAAATTTTTACAGCCACCAAGACACTAAGGCGCGAAGAAAAATATGAAAGATATTCCCTTTCTGTCTTTGTGACTTTGTGGCAAATAAATTTTGGTTCCCCGATGAATCGGGATTTCCGCCGGAAAAATGGCGGACAAGTTTGCTTCGCTCCAACCGGCTTGTCCGGGTTAGGAAATTTAACATACTTTTATCACGGCATTCCCTTTTATCTTTCCATGTTTCACAAGGGGGAGCACCTCATCTAATTCCTCAAAAGGAAACACCTCTTTATTTGTTTTAATATCTATCTCCCCGGCTATTTTAAGAAACTCCCTTGCATCATCTCTGGATATATGAGCCAAAGATTTTATAGAACGTTCAAGCCATATGTTATTGTAATCTTTTATATTTATAGGTGTCATATATACTGGGGCAAGAATTAGTCTACCATCTCTGTCAAGCTGCGATAATGCAAATTCTACCAGATTACCGGCAGGTGGAAATATAATACCTGCGTCAAGCAAATCAGGGGGTTTGTCTTCATAACTGCCGACCCATTCCGCTCCGAGTTCTTTTGCAATATCCCTGTTTTTTTGGCTCCTGGTGATTGCAAACACCTCTATTCCCAAATGTTTGGCAACCTGCAAAACATAGGAGGCTGTAGGTCCAAAACCATAAAGGGCGAGTTTTTCTCCCTTTGTGACTTCTGCAAGTTTAAGGGATCTATATCCAGCAATTCCAGGACACATAAGAGGTGCAAGCTCCTCAAAGGACAGGTTCTCTGTTAGATGAAATGCAAAATTTTCATCTACAACTGTATATTCAGCGTATCCTCCATTTTCATCCCAACCGGTAAATTTTGCCTCAGCGCAGAGGTTCTCTTTTTTTGATAAACAAAATTTGCATTTTCCACACGCATTATTCAGCCAGGCTACTCCTGCTCGGTCACCTTGGTTAAAGGACGTGACATCCTTGCCTGTTTTATCAACAATACCGACAATCTCATGGCCGAGTATCAATGGCGCTTTTTTCAGGGGAAGGTCGCCCTCTGCAATATGTATATCGGTCCTGCAGACCCCACATGAATATACCTTTATCCTTATTTCGTGATGAGAAGGTTCAGGGGTGTTGATTTCTTCAAACCTTAGTGGTTTATCCTCAATTTTTGCTTGTTTGTCTAAAATCCATGCCCTCATAGTCTTTCCTACACTATATAAATGCTTTTATATATGTTTTCCGCAATGTCTTCGAAATTTATTCTTAGTTGTCTTATGGCCTCTGGAAGATAATTCATTATATCGTTGGCTGTTATGCCGTCTTCACCTATGTCTCCCATTGCAAGGTCTCCTGACAAACCATGGATAAATACGCCCATTCTGATACTATCCTCAATTGGTAACCCAAGGCCGAACATCGCCGCAACCGTACCTGCAAGCACATCACCACTCCCTGCAGTGGCCATGCCGGAATTCCCACTCATGTTTATGAATATACGCTCTTCCGGATTGCCTATGAGGGTATGTGCCCCCTTAAGAATAATATAGGCGTTTAATTCCATGGAGGTGTCAAATAAGATGTGAATTCTGTCTTTTTTAATTTTTTCCACATCCATTTTTGTTATTCGTGACATTTCACCAAGGTGCGGAGTCAATATCGTTGCTTCTTCTCTGTTTTTTATTATGTCAGTATCCTTTGAAATGGCTGTAATTCCATCACCGTCAATAATCATGGGTTTATTGATATCCGTCACAAGTTCTCTTACCAATTCCTGGGTTTCTTCATTAAGGGACAGTCCAGGGCCTATAATAACAATGTCAACGTTATTTGAAAATTCCAAAATCTCATTTTTCGACCTTCTTGATAAGCTCCCCTTATCCGTTTCAGTCTGCGGTACAAACACGATCTCGCTGCCCTTATTGGCCAGAAATGGAGCTATTGATTTAGGTGAGGCAAGATATGAAAGGCCTCCCCCTGCCTTAAGAAAGGAAAGCGCAGAAAAATAAGGGGCGCCAAGGTAACTTGAAGAGCCTGCAATAAAAAGGGCCTTTCCATAATCCCCTTTATGTGTGTCTTCATCTCTTTCCGGTATTAGTAATGGATCATTTGTTTCTACCCTTATATTTTCATTGTTATAATGGGAAGGGGGAAAGGATATATGTGTAACATATAGTTTTCCGCACATACCAAATCCAGGGTAAAGCAGGTTCCCCAACTTTGGAAGACCAAATGTTACAGTATAGTCCGCCTTAATTACACAACCCATAATCTGGCCGGTATCACCATTTATGCCGGATGGTACGTCAATACTGAATACAGGTTTATTTCCTTTATTTATCAATTCGATCACATCTTTATATAAACCGGTTATACCCCTTGTAAGTCCGGTTCCAAATATGGCGTCTACTACTGCATCGCAATGGACAACAGCTTTGCTTATTTGTTCAATGGAGGAAGCCCGTTCTACATTAACAGGAATAGCAGAGAGTATGTCAAAATTATCTTTTGCGCATCCTTTTAGCTTTTCACTGTCACCCATAAGGAATACTGTAACCAGGCCGCCATTTGAATGGAGTTTTCTCGCCACAACAAATCCATCGCCGCCATTATTGCCAATTCCGCAAAACACTACAAATCGTTTCCCCTTTATTCCAAATTCATTATGGATTAAAAAATATGCGGCGTTTCCTGCATTTTCCATCAAAATTTTATCTGGGATATTATATTTTTCCATGGCACCCTTATCAAGGCTTCTCATCATTTCAACTGTAGATACCTTCACATTTATCTCCTTTAAATAATGTTACCAAAGCTATTTTTCCTGCTGCTGCTTTCTGCTCTGCTCGGAAAGAAACTGCTGAAGGCTTGCAAGAGATGTGGTGTTGGAAGATCCCTCTACGGATTTAGCCGCTATATCCTGAACTTTTTGGTATGCATTTTCCAATTGTTCAGAAAGCTTTACGATCTGCACGCCTTGTTCCTTTACATTTTTTTCAAAAGATTGAATTTTAGTTGTCAAGACATTCCGTTCACCGTCAAATTCTTTTTTTACCA
>CAYSWP010000013.1:5841-16399 GCA_964434795.1 uncultured Desulfobacteraceae bacterium
GCTGTTCACGTTTAAAGGAGTATTTGTATTCCTCTTTGTCCCTTTCTCTGCTTTTCACTTCCATAAGATCCCGCTCTTTAATCAATGCCTCATGGGATTTTTTCTCCTTTTCCCAGTCAGCTCGAATTGCATGGATTTCCCTTTCTAATTCAAGCCTTCGGACGGCCATTTGAGATTCAAACTCACCACGCTTTATATTTTGAGACTCTATTAGGGCGGCGAGAGACTCCGCTGATTTTTCGATTTCATATAACTCCCTAAGTTCTTCCTCCTTAACCTCAATGGCATTTTGAATCTTTTGAAATTTATTAACCTCCTCTTCCAGTCCGTCAGAAATATTGGTGAGTCTTTTCCCTATCTCGAGCTTCAGATTACTTATCCCATTTACAACCCCGTCGAGTGATAAGGTCTCAGCTATGCCAACTACTTCTTTTTTCTTTTTCTCTTCAATCTTTTTTTCCGGTTTCAGCCCCGTTTTTTCCCTTTCCTTTATTTTTTTTAAAAGTTCATTATATGTATCCATCATCTCTTTTTTTGTATTGGACATTGTTAAATCCCTTGGTTTCACGCTTTCCCCTTCCATAATCCCTCCAAATAAGTATTTAGTAATCGGTTTTTCTATTCTTCAAATTGCTTTAGGTCAAGAATTGCATACCCCTTTTGGTTCAGGAGCATGCGCACCTCTTCCGGAAAACTTTTATCGGTTGCAAAAACACTTTTGCCTTTTTGGTCTTGAAAACTAATCCCCTGGATGGATAATTTTATATTTTGTGCCTCGTCCTTAACTGATCCAAAAAAATTATGGAGATTAGACTGGAATGGTATCCCAAGAAAGCCAAGTATTTGCTCTGTCATTTTGTTTAATTCTTTTTCCTTTGCAATAGAAAGAACAAGAAATTGATGTTTTTCCAGCAAAGACCTAACAGGAGACGACAGGCCTACAATATCTATTACGCAATCTCTTTTCCCCCTGTTAAAAAATAAATCTGCCTCTATGGTGATATTAAATCCAGAGCCCTGCCCTTGATATACAGGAATCTTTGTCCTGGTTAAAAATGGCTGCCCTGCCATTTTTAACAGAAGAGAAGGCAAAGGAAAATCCGCATTTTTTTCAATTGAAATATTCTTTTTGTCCAATGACTTCCATTCTATTTTATCTCTATCAGAAAAATATGGATAGTCGATTATCTCAACCCCTAATTTCTTTAGATATGCACAAACCACCGGCAAGGTTTGTTCAGACTCGTTGTTTAATATTGTAAGAACTATTATTTTATCCGGCATATCTTCTTTTCCTTTGCTTGGCACGATAACCCAATTACCAGACAAGGAAATAACTATATCGCCATCTTTTATCTCAAGCTTTTCACCAGTCCTAAGAAGCTTATGGAATTTACCTGAATCAAGGATCTTATCAACAGCTGTAACCATGTTATCGTTGTCACTTAAATGGATAATTCCATAATCCTCCCAGTCTGACTCGACTAATTTAGATATATCTTCCGGCAGGTCATTTTTTATGTCAATAATCAGTCTCATTCCTCCGCTTAGGCTCAGAACAGGGAAAGAATCTGCCTTTAAATTTATCTGTCCACCTGATTTCAATGGAATAAAATGTTCGCCTGTATCTATCCACTCTTCTCCCATTCGGTTAAATATATCTTTTAGCTGTTTTTTTAAAGTATTTGATTCTACGGCATAATTGTCTTCTTGATCTACATCCTTTACCGAAATAGGGCCTTGTGCATAAGGCTTAATAGGCATCCTTACCATCTCTGGTGAATATACCGGCAGTCTGATAACCTGATTCGGGTAGATAAGGTTTGGATTTGTTAATGCAGGGTTAAATTTCTTGATTAGGCCAATATACCTTGAATAAAGGTATCCAATGGGTACTCCATACCTGGTTTTGGCTATCATTGTCAGGTTGTCGCCCGGTTTTACCCTGTAATCCTCAAAATCTATGTCCTTTAATGAGAAAGTATCCACCATTAATTCATTCACAGGTCTTTTTTTACCTTTATATCCTTTTAATGGTATTATATTAAGCGGAATTAATATAGTTTGGTCTGGGTGAATTAGATCAAGATCTGTCAAGGATTCATTCATGCTTTTTATTAAAGATAATAATTCATAGAAATCCGGTCTCTGCAACAATCCCCTCTCACGCAAAATCTTCCAAATATGGTCGCCTTTTTTTACATTATACTTTTCATAGACCACTTCCTTACCTTCCATTCTTTTAACGGTAGCCCGTTGCACTAAAGAGATGGAAAGCGTGTCCTTCTCTTTCGACTTTACAAATGTTGTGCATAAAAGAAAAAAAGAGATCAGTATAGAAATAAGGAAAAATGATTTTTTCACTTCGCTTCCTTTCATTGCCTTTATCGCTCCATCATTAATACTTGCAACAACTTTTAGAAAGATTGAACCTACGCAGATAATTAATTCATATTAAATAGTTAAATAAAATTATGTCAAGGCTTTTTCCCATTCTTATGTTATATACAATATATTCCAAAACAAATTGTTAAATATACACTATATAGTATTTTTTTCTTTACACTTTTTATACATTCTGTTATTAAGGATAAATAGGAGAAATATAGGGTAAAAAGGCGATGAAAATAAAAAATATCTATATCCAAGGCTTCAAGTCTTTTATGGAAAAAATCAATATCAACATCCCTCCGGGGATAAGCGCATTTGTCGGGCCTAATGGTTGTGGTAAAAGCAATATAATAGACGCCATACGTTGGGTTATGGGGGAACAAAGTCCTAAACAGTTGCGAGGTCGACAGATGGAGGATCTTATTTTCTCCGGCACAGGAAATCTAAAGCCCTTAGGTCTGGCAGAGGTAACATTAACCCTTGAGGATATTGGGGATTTGCATAACGGCAATGATGTGTCTGTCACCAGGAGACTTTACAGATCTAATGAAAGTGAATATTTAATCAATAAATCAGCATGCAGATTAAGGGACATTCAGGATCTGTTTATGGGCACAGGGCTGGGGAACAGATCATATTCTATTATTGCACAGGGAGAGATAAGCTCCATAATAGAATATAAGCCGGAGGAGATAAGACTTCTTTTAGAAGAAGCGGCTGGAATCACAAAGTACAAGGTAAGAAGGGAGGCATCTTTAAGAAAAATTGCACTTACAAGGGAAAATCTTAGTAGGGTCGAGGATATTCTTGGTGAAATTAAGAGGGATATGAATTCCCTCAAAAGACAAGCGAAAAAGGCTATAAGGTTTAAAGAGGTAAGCGCTGAGATTCATAGGCTGGAGATAGTCTTTTATGCCAACAATTATAATCAATTGCAATCGGAAAAGATAAAGAAATCAGAGATAATTGAAAATATTACAGGCAAAGAAAAGGACTTGCAGAAAATTTATTCTAAATCTGGAAGTGTTATCGAGACAACCAATTTGAAATTAATAGAGAAAGAAAAGGCCTTGTCTTCTGTGAGAGAAAAAGTTTTTTCGCTCAGAGAGGAGTGTAGAAAAAATGAAGATACAGTGAAACATCTATTGGTTGACCAGGGAAGGTTTAGTCAGGATATTACCAGGTTAAGCGGTGAAAAACAAGAAATAGAACAAAAAATTGTAGGATTTAAATCTGAAATTCAAAAAATTAACTTACGGATCAGTGAGCTACAAAAATCCATGGAGGAATTTTCAGGCCTTCGCTCAAACTACGACTCTTCCTTTAGTAAAGAAAAAATATCCTTAGAAAGTACGAAGAACGAATTAAAAGGGGAAAAGCTAAGCTTAACTGAACTATCAAATAACGAGGCAAGACTTAGAGGTGAAATAACAAATTACTCTGAAATGATTACTCAAATAGGCGCAAGAAAGACAAGGCTGGAGGTAGAGTCAGGGGAGGTTTCCGAAAAAATTGAAGAGTTTACCCATGAAATAAACGAAAAGAGAGAGGAAAGAGATGAAATATTTAGCCAATTACAGTCAATTGAGAAGAATTTACAGGATGAGAGGGTAAGACTAAATATATTAGAAAATGAAAGAAAAAAAAGAGAATCTGAGAAATCTTCAGCAGAGGGAAACCTGAATTTAATTCGTTCTCAGATGTCTACCCTTAATGATCTTATTAAAAACTATGAGGGATATCAGTCAGGTGTTCAGACAATAATGAATTCCTATCAGAAAGGAAAATCCCAGAAAGATAAGGTCTTAGGTGTAGTGGCGGATTTTATTCAGGCTGAACCGGAATTTGAGACAGCTGTCGAGGCAGTATTAGCAGAAAAACTGCAATATGTAATTGTCACCAAGCAGGAAGACGGCAAGGAGGCTGTTGAGTATCTAAGATCAAAGGATGTGGGGAGAAGCCATTTTCTTCCAGTTAAGGAGTTTGAGAAGGAGAGAATATCTGAAAAAGATGAAACGAAGATAAATGGATTTAAACTGTTGAGAAAACATATCTATGCACAGGAAAAATTTAGGCCCATGATAGAGTCCCTTCTCGGCAACGCAGCATTGGTAAATAACCTTAGCCAGGCATTATCTTCATGGAACAATGGTGGCGGCAGGCAAACTCTTGTAACACCGGAAGGTGATTTAGTAGATGAAAAAGGAATAATTATTGGAGGTAAATTAGGCGAGGACTCTTTAGGTTTACTAAAGAGAAGGAGAATGGCAGATGAATTAAACAAGGCAATTGAACATAATGAAAAAATAATTTCCGAACTTCTAACAACCCTCAAAGAATTAGCCTTAAAATTAGCAAAGGAAAACACCCTTATTGATAGATTAGAAGAAGATAAACAAACATATACTCAAAAAATTGAGGACATTGATAAGGATATTTTTCTCCTTGAAAGAGAATCAGATCAACTCATAAAACACTCTGAGTATATAGCAGAGCAGTTAACATCTTTAGGCGAGGAAAGCGAGGAAAGACGATTTTACCTTAATAAAATCGAGGAAAGACTTTCAGTATGTATCGGTGAGAAAGAGAAAATACAACAAAGGGTTTCTAAAAAGGAGGATGCCCTTGAAGAGATGGAAAGTTCCCTTGACGAGGCAAAGGAAAATTTCTCTAAAATGATGCTCAGGTATAATCAGCAGACAGAAGAGGAAAGAGGGCTTCTTAGAGAAAAAGAGAGAATCAACCAATTTATAAATGAGATAGGGTCAAGAATCAAAAAGATAGAAGAGGAGATACATTCAAATAAAGAGCAATATGAGGTTTCTATAAAAAGTGTAAGAGAAAAAAAAGAAGACCTAAAAATTATTTATCAAAAACAAAAAACCCTTGAGAACGAGATTAATGATCTTAACAAGGAATACAGTGTTTTGAAAAACAAGTTACGAGAAGAAGAAGAAGAATCAACTTTCCTAAGGGATAAAATAGGGAGGGTAAGAGAGGAAATTAATGAGGTAAGGTTAAAGCAGGCGGAAATTGATTTTCAGATAAATAGCATCATATCACAGGCAGGCAGGGAAATAAATATAGATCTTCAAAGAGATTTCAAGAAATACTTGGAGGAAGATTTTTCAAAGACCGTTTGTGAGCAAAAACTCAGACAACATATAGATATTAAAGATAAAATTGGAGATGTTAACCTCCTTGCTATTAATGACTATGAGAAATTAGAGGAAAGATATAAATTTATAGCAGGGCAACAACAGGACCTCATTTCCTCTATCGATTCTCTTAATAATTCCATAAGAAAAATTAACAAGATTTCAAGGCAGAGATTTATCTCAACGTTAGGTAAGGTCAATGAAAAATTGCAAGAGGTTTTTCCAATTCTTTTTAATGGGGGTAAGGCATATTTAAGCTTAATGGATGAAAATCTACCTTTAGAAAGCGGGGTTTTAGTAAAAGTGCAACCACCTGGTAAAAAAGTGATGCACATGGGTCTCTTATCAGGAGGTGAAAAGGCCCTTTCAGCTATGGCATTATTGTTCGCTATCTACCTTATTAAACCAAGTCCATTTATTATAATGGATGAGGCGGATGCACCATTAGATGACGCCAATACAGGCAGATTTAATGATTTGTTGAAAGATATTGCAAAATCATCTCAGGTGATAATGATAACCCACAACAGAAGGGCTATGGAAGTAGCTAACAGGCTATATGGTGTAACTATGGATAGACATAACATTTCTAAAATAGTTTCTGTAGACCTTAACAAATACCGTTAATGAGGCACAACAACATTGAAAAAACAGATTTCCATAGAAGGCAAAGACCGGAAAGAAGGACTGTGGGGCAAACTGTCTAAAACAAGAAAGAAGCTAAGGGACAGAATTAATTCAGCTATATCCGGGAAAAATGTAGTAGATGAACAGCTATTAGATGAGATAGAAGAGATTCTTTTCACATCCGATATGGGTATAGAAACAGCAGAGGAATTAATTGACGAGTTGAGACAAAATATAAGCGAACAGCACGTTGAAGGCCCGGAAGGATTAAAGGAAAAATTAAAAGAGAAAATTACCTCACTTTTAAATTTTGACCGGGAACCCTCTGAACTTATGATAAAAAATAATGCCGGCAAAAAACCTGAGGTAATAATGTTTATAGGGGTTAATGGAGTAGGAAAAACCACTACAATTGCCAAGATGGCCAACTATTTTCAAACACAGGGACAGAAGGTAATTTTAGTTGCAGCAGACACATTCAGAGCTGCTGCCACTGAACAATTGCAAATCTGGGGGGATAGGATAGGCTTAGAGGTGGTTAGCCAAAAAAGGGGATCAGATCCTGCCTCTGTTGTTTTTGATGCCCTATCTTCAAAAAGGGCAAAGAATATGGATAAAATTATTATTGATACTGCCGGAAGACTGCACACAAAATCAAACTTGATGTCCGAGCTAAAAAAGATTAAGAAGGTAGCCGAACAAATAATTTCCGGGGCCCCCCATCAAGTAATACTTGTAATTGATGCTAATACTGGACAGAATGCAATTGCTCAGGCCCATTCATTTTCTGAACAACTTGGGGTAACAGATATTATACTTACTAAATTGGACGGAACTGCAAAAGGTGGTATAATAATAGGTATTTCTCATAAACTACATATACCCATATCCTTTATAGGCACTGGGGAACGTATTGAAGATTTTCAGATATTTAACCCAAAAGAGTTTGCAGAGGCAATCTTTGATTGATCTTTCACAGAGTAACTGAAATTTAGTTTATGAAAAAAAATTGCATTAAACGACAAATAATGTGGGGAGACCTTGATCCTCTTGGCGTTGTTTTTTATCCCCGCTACTATGAATGGATAGACGGAAGTGGTCATTTATTTTTTCAATCTATTCAGTTAAACTTAGGTAATTTAATAAAGGAAAATTCTATTATTTTTGCCCTTTTAGAGACAGGATGTAAATACCATTCACCAGGCAGGTACCACGATCAAATTGAAATTATTACTTATATTGAAAATCTTTCTGATAAAACAGTGTTATTGAGGCACGATATAGTGAGATCAAAGGACAGGAAACTCATGGTAGAGGGTTTTGAAAAACGAATCTGTCTAAACGTCTCTGACCCTTTAAAATTTAAGGCAATTGATATACCAAAAGACATAAGGGATATTTTGATAAGGGCACAATCTTCTTGATAATTTCAATTGATTGCTTTTTTCTATTTAAATATGGCAGAAATATTTGTTGGGACATCAGGGTTTTCTTATAATGACTGGCGAAATGTATTCTACCCGCCCAATCTCCCTGCCTCAAATTTTTTGACCTTCTATTCTAAGGAATTCCCTATAGTTGAATTAAATTATTCATATTACCGTATACCGGAATCCGCTAATTTTACACAGATGTTAAAAAAGTCCGAATATAACCTCCAGTTTGTTATAAAGGCCTTTGGCGGGCTTACTCACAATATTACAGATCAATCTATACCTGTTATATTGCCTAAGTTTAAAGATTCACTCTTACCTTTTTGGGAACATAGCAAATTAGGCGCCGTGCTTTTACAGTTTCCCCAGAGATTTCACTATACCCCAAGATCAAGGATATATTTAGAATCACTAATTAATGGATTTAAGCCCTTTCCTGTATGCATAGAATTTAGGCAAAGAGAATGGTTAAAGAACTCTGTTTATAAAAAATTAAGGGAAATGGACGTCGCTTTTGCATGTGTAGACGAGCCTTCTCTGAAAGGATTACTTCCACCAATTGCCATGGCTACATCGGGTACTGGTTATGTAAGATTTCATGGACGAAACCGAGAAAAGTGGTATATAGGAAATTCAGAAGAAAGATATGACTATTTGTATACGGAAGATGAGCTTAAAGAATGGCTCCCGCGGATTAATGAAATATCACCAAATACAGAGAAAATTTTTATTTTCTTCAATAATCACAGGCAGGGCCAGGCCATCAAAAATGCCAGAATGATGATAGGCCTATTACATCAATCATAAATAGTTGAGCAAAATAACAAGGCAGTATTTTTCAACTCATACAGAACCATAAGGGCCTTTAAAGAATAATAATTTTCTATTTTTAGGAATGGATTTAAGCAATGATTATAACCACATCAAAGGGAAAATCTTTTGATACAGACAGGGATTTAAGCGCACCAGAGCGCCATATAATACAAAAACTATTTGCCTGGGAGTCAATCTCCGACAGCATAGAGTATTTTAGGGGTAAAAAAGAGGATGCCCTTTTAAAGGGCTGGAATAACTCCGGACCTGTACAGGAAAGCATGGCCCTAAGAGAAATAATAAGGGACCTGGAGAGAAAGGTGGCTGACCGTCTAAGCAAAAAACCACTATAGAAGCACCATAATTTGATCGATTAAAAAAGGTATATCAAAAGATAATTTCGCAATCTTCGTGCCTTAGTGTCTTCGTGGCAGAAAAATTACCCGGAAATTATATTTTTTAGTCTCGTATTTTTTGTTTTTTTATTGATTTATACGCAGGGCAAACTTTTCCTTGTAAAGATAGAAATATTTTCTTATAGTTGCTTTTATTTTTTTGAGATTAATAATATGGCAAGAAACAAAATACAAAAAACAATCGAAGAAATAAACAGAAAGATAAAAGATGGCAAGGTAATAGTAGTTACTGCCGATGAAATGGTGGAAATAGTAAAGAAAAATGGGCCGGAACAAGCTGCAGCAGATGTTGATGTAGTAACAACCGGAACCTTTTCCCCAATGTGCTCGTCCGGGGCATTTATTAATTTTGGACAAGCCAAAACACCTATCAAGGCAAATCAGGTTACGGTCAACGATGTGCCTGCCTATGCAGGTCTTGCCGCTGTAGACATCTTTCTGGGCGCTGCTGAACCAGCTGAAGACGACCCTTTAAACAAGGTTCACCCAGGCCAATTCAAATATGGCGGTGGACATGTTATCCATGATCTTGTTTCAGGAAAAAGGGTAAAAATCAAGGCCAAGTCATACACGACTGATTGCTATCCAAGCAAAGAGATTCATAAACAAATCAGACTAAAGGATTTACCCTATGCCGTGCTTGTCAATCCCAGGAATGCATGTCAAAATTACAACTGCGCCGTGAACAAGACGGATAAAATCAAGTATACCTATATGGGTGTGCTTAGGCCAAAAGCGGGAAATATCAATTACACTACCTCCGGCCAGTTGAGCCCATTGCTTAATGACCCTTACTACCAGACAATAGGAATGGGCACAAAAATTTTTCTTGGCGGGGCTCAGGGATATATAACCTGGGACGGCACTCAACATAATCCAGCAGCCAAGAGGAGAAACAATGGTGTTCCATTGGAGCCAGCGGGAACTTTAATGGTGATGGGGAATTTAAAGGAGATGGATCCCCGATGGTTAGCAGGTGTTAGCATGCTTGGGTACGGGTGTTCATTGGCTGTAGGTATAGGTGTGCCCATACCGGTTCTTAATGAGGAAATAGCCAGATATACAGGTGTCTCTGACGAGGAAATATTTACGCAAATCATCGATTATGGGGAAGACTATCCAAAGGGAAAGGCAAAAAGCCTCGGTGAGGTAAGTTATGCAGAATTGAAAAGCGGGTCAATTAATTTTAACGGTCAGGAGGTACAAACCGCCCCTATATCATCTTATTCCAGGGCCAAGGAAATTGCCACAATTCTTAAGGAATGGATTCATGCAGGCAAATTCTTGCTCGGTCATCCCCAACGGCCTATCACAAGCATATAGATCCCTGTCTTTTAAATATGTGTAACCGTTTACGAGTTCAGGGGTTCAAAGGTTGTATTCTCATCACCATACGCCATTTTGTAAGCATTTTGTAAGGGAAAACCGACCGCTTCTACATCCCTACAAATCTGGTAAGCGTTCACAGGTTCAAAGGTTCAGAGATTCCATTTTTGTCCCAGGACTGGATTTGGAATGTGTATTTACGAGAAAAGCGTCATCTTCGTCAGGCATAATCCAAAATTTGGAGCAAAATTGGCAATTACCTGGGAAAATAGGCATCTTAACTATGAGCCTGTCCGAGAATGCCCTTTTTCCTCAACTCTTTGTCATGCTCAAATTATAATCCTCGGAATATCAACTATATACCTGCGGTAATTTTTTTCGCATTCCTTGATTT
>CAYSWP010000014.1:0-10164 GCA_964434795.1 uncultured Desulfobacteraceae bacterium
CAAATCAGAATATTTACAATTCCATTATTGATACACAGATTATAAAATGATAAAATAGTAAAAAAGCTATGTTAAATAAAATTCTTGATGATATGCAATTCTAATTATAGCGAAATAAGAGACTTAGCCGCAGACCCACGCAGACCCACGCAGACATTTTAGCCGAGCAAGTCGCTCGGCTAAAATAGTATCATCGCTTCGCGAAAAGAGCTAAAGGGTATAGGGTAAATAACTTGTCCGTGGTCGTGTGTATGTGTCCGCCTGCCCCGTAGCTCCGGAAGATGGTACTGGGGTGGCTAATAAATTATCCCAGAATGAGAATTGCTGCTTGATGATATGCGCGATGTGATGAGGGGGCGGCACTATTCTATTCGCACGGAGCGGCGCTACTGCGGATGGGTAAAGCAATTTGACCTTCACTTCAACATGGAGTCGCGCTATGATCTGAGCGAAGGAGAGAAGAAGATCTAAATGTATCTGACGTTTTTAACTCATGACAGGAATGTAGCGCCATCGACACAGAATCAAACGCTGAATGTTCTGTCTTTCTCTGCAAACATGTAGTCAAGCAACCAATGAACGAGAAAACCAACGCATTCACACCAGTTACTTTTTATTTTGATCCGATGGTTTGGTTGCTGTAATAAGATGATGAGAAAATAGTTTTTTAGCAACCCTTAAAACATCATCTGCCGTTACTTTTTTAATAAGTGAAGGATAAACACTGTCATAATTGCTGCCCAGGCCTATAATCTCATTCAGGGCCGCATTTGAGCCCTGGGAGGCAATTGTTTGAAGACCAAGCTCATTCATGGTTATACACATGTTTTTTGCCCTGTCCAGGGTTTGAGTATCCACTTTTTTGCCTTTAATCAGGTCTATTTTTTCAAGAATGGTTTTAAGCACTTTATCATAGTTTTCTATGGTTGTTTGCGCAATAACGCCGAAATACCCTCCATCAATGCCAAAGGCCGGATATGCATGGACATAGTAAACAAGGCTTTCTTCCCCTCCTCTCAGCCCATCATGGAGCCACCCACTTGGGTATCCTATGCCGGAGATAATGGCATCAAGCACATTCACGACAGGGACATCTTCATCTGTAATCGTCATACCATTAAATCCCACAAAGACCGCGCATGATGATTTTTCATTAATAACCTCAAATTGCTCATCACTGTAAATATTATGTATCTCTTGCTCTATGGAAGGTTTTTGCAAGGTAGAGGGTCTAAAATCATTAAAGGCCTTTTTTACTTTTTCCGCTACATTATCTGGGCCTATGTCACCAAATATAGCGAGGACTGAATTATTGGGTATAATAATAGATTTATAGAAATTGCTGCAATCCTCCCTCGTAATTCCTTGAACTGATTCTGCTGTGCCTATGGTATCATTTTTATAAGGATGATTGCGGTAATAATGCCTTTTAAATATTCTTGTAACCTCGTGTGTCCATTCTTCATCAATCCTCTTAATAGACAGGATAGTGTCCTTTCTTTGTTTTTCTATTTCAGGGTCTGGAAAGGTTGGGTTTAATATTACATCTGCAAGGACATTTAAGGCAGTGTCAAAATGCTCCTTTAAGACAGATACTGATACGGAGACAGTATTGTGGCCGGAACTCGAACTTATCGATCCGCCAATATCTTCAAGCGCCCTTGCAATCTCTAATTTGGAGCGATTTTTCGTGCCCTTTGTCAGAAGGGACGCCATAAAACGAGAAAGCCCTTCCTTTTGGGAAGGTTCATAACGAAGCCCGCCCTTAGCGATAAAGTTAAATGAAACTATAGGGGCGGCATTGTTTTTCTTAATAAGGAGTTTCATTTGATTTGGGAGTGTTACCTCTTGAATCTTTGTCCGGTAAGCAGATGGCTCGGTTAAAGTTTCTTGAGCATTAGATTCATCTTGATGCGGCTTGATGACTGCAAGGGTCAATGCATCTTTCTTGAAATATTTCCTGGCCACCTTCCTGATGTCTTCATCGTTTACCTCCTTAATCCTTGAAACGTATGATTCGCCAAAGTAGGGATCTCCCGTAGCAGCCCAATCCGTTGCCAGTTGTCTGGACTGGCTTTGCGCAGACTCCTGGGAAAAGATATAATCTGCTATGACCTTGTTTTTTGCCCTTTGCAGGGATTCTTCACTTATTAGGTTGTTTTTTACATCTGACAATTCCTCCCAGACCGCCTCGATTGCATCTGAAAGATTCTCATTGGATAGACTCATGGTTATAAAAAACTGACCTTTAACAAAAGTTGGTGTCCAACTTCCGGTGCTTATTGAAAGTACAAGGCCCTTTTTATCCCGTATTTCCTGGTATAACCTTGAAGTTCTGCCATCACCCATAACAATGGCCAGTACATCAAGGGCATACAGGTCCGGGTCAGTCAATTTGATGGTTCGAAAACCCATCTCTGCGCGGGTCAGCCTTGCAATGGAAAGGCTTTTTTCCACATGCCTGTAGCTTAACTGCCTTGGTTCCTCTGGAAGAACATAGGATAGATTTTCTGATCTTTTGAGTTCGCCGGCTAAACTAATAATTTCTTTTAGCGCCTTTAGGCGGTCTATGTCTCCAGCTATGGATACTATTAGATTTTCAGGGGTATACCATTGGCGATAATGATTTATCAGGTCGTCCCTGTCCATTTTTAAAAATACATCTCTCTCGCCGATTACAGGAAACCTGACTGGATGTTTGAGGTATGCGGTCTTCATAAACAGAGACCAAAGCTGCCTGCCCGGGTTGTTTTCACCTAACTGAAATTCCTGGAGAATTACCGGTTTTTCCCTCTGGTATTCCGTTTTATTGAATTGACAGTCTGTAACATAAGACAAAAGAAGGTTTATGGCCTCATTAAAATGCTCTCCAGTAGTGTTGATAAAGTATGCAGTCCGTTCATAGCTTGTATATGCGTTTGTTGCCCCTCCCAGGGCCTGTATCCTGTTTTTTATCTCAGACTCCGTGTATTTAGATGTAGTCCCCCCTGAGACAACGTGTTCCAGGTAATGAGAAAGTCCTGCGCCTGTCTTTTGTCCTTCATATATGGATCCAGTCTTTACCAAAACCTGGCAAGAAACAACCTTTGATGAATGAGATTCTCTGATCAATACGGTCATGCCATTTTTAAGTACAACAAAGAGGTCATTTTTCTTTGAAGGAATTATCCTGGACACCAAGGGATTTTGGGAAATTTCACCTTCCTCATGAAATGAAATTTCAGGGCTTTTTCCTGCATATACCTGGAAAGGCAGGCAGCAAAAATAAAGAAATATTAATGCTGAAATAAGGAGATACGGGTTGGTCTTGAAATATTTTAAATAATACCTTTTCATAATCATGATTCCTCCATTTCCCTATAATAATTACTAACCCTCGAAGTTCAATAGTCCTTTAACAGAAATTACACCATGGTACCTTATAAATTACGATGTCTGACATATCAGCTTTTATAAAATTTATTTTTGGTCTTTATTTGATAATCTTGTAAAAAGTCCAAAAATACTGTTTTCCGTCATTCCGGCGAAAGCCGGAATCCAGTCTTTTTAAGCAGTTGCAGACCATCTGGACTCCGGTTTTCACCGGAGTGACGACTTTTTACGAATGCATCATATTTTAAAGCAGAAAATCAATTGACAATTTAAAATGGTTATTTAAAATACCTAATAGAATTTATGGAGGATTTTAATGAAGGAAAAGAGAAAAGATTCCGCTAAGACACGACAACGTTTGCTAAAGGCCGCAACTAAGGTATTTGCCTCAAAAAGTTTTACTGAGGCAACGATTGCAGAGATTTGTGAGCAAGCAGGAACTAACGTTGCGTCGGTTAATTACCACTTTGGAGACAAGAAAAATCTTTATGCAGAGTCTTGGCGCCATGCCTTTCATCAATCCTTAAAGTCCTATCCACCTGACGGCGGGATAAGAGATGACGCCAACCCTGAGAAGCGTTTGCAGGCACGAATCAGATCGCTTCTTCACAGAGCTGTAGATCAGAATTCGTGTGATTTTTTTATTTTATTCAAAGAGCTGGCAAACCCTACAGGTTTGTTAATGGAAATATTAGACAAGGAGATTAGCCCAAGAAAAGCGGCCATGCATTCGATTGTCAAGGAATTGCTTGGCCCACAGGCTACTGAGAGGCAGGTTCAGTTTTGCCATGCAAGTATTATGGGTAATTTTTTCTATCTGCTCCATTTAAGGCAATTAAATGTAAATAGAAAAACAACGGAAGAAAAGTTAAAAATAGATGATATTGATGCATTTGTCGATCATGTCATAAAATTTTCTCTGGCAGGCATAAGGGAAGTTCGCAGAGAAATTTCCGCTCATATTAAAAGCAAAGATATAAGGCAAGGAGAAGTGAAGTGAGAGATTCAGGAGACCTTCAAGGGGGGCGGCCTTTATTGAGGATACTTTTTTTATTGCTTACCTTTATAGTTACCTCGTGCTCTGTGCCAAAGGGGGCCGTGCATTCGCCTGTTGCCGTTCCGGATACATTTTCCAAAACCGGATCTATTCCAATGACGGAAAAGTGGTGGCTTGCCTTTAATGATGATAATCTTAATAATCTCATGAAGGAAGCCCTCTCGGATAACCTGAATATCCGGGGGACCTGGGACAGACTTGAACAGGCGAGGGCTATTGCGAGGAAAAGCGGAGCAGCCGTTTTTCCCAGCCTTGACGGTTCAGCAGGCGCTTCGCGAACGGTAAACAAAATATCAGGTGCGGAAAAGACCTATTCAAACAAATTTTCCCTTGGTTTGGCGGCAAGCTATGAGCTTGACCTTTGGGGCAGGGTACGAGCCGCTAAAAATGCAGCAGAGCTGGACGTACTTGCATCTCAGGAGGATTTATACGCTTCAGTCATATCATTGACTGCAGAGGTGGCCAGTGCCTGGTACAGGCTTGTAGAGCAAAGGGGCCAGATTAAGCTTTTGAACGGGCAAATAAAGACCAACGAGAAATATCTTGATCTTGTGACATTTAAATTTCGAGGCGCACAGGTGCCTGTAACAGATGTTCTTCAGCAACGTCAGTCACTGGAATCAACCAGGGCGGAAAAGATAATTGCTGAATCCAACAGGATAATATTGGAACATCAACTGGCGAGTTTGTTGGGAAAGACCACTGAAAGTATTGTTATAACTGAACAGAGTGAACTCCCACTTCTTCTTCCCTTGCCGGATACCGGTCTGCCTGCAGAATTGATAAAGAGAAGGCCGGACATTCGCATGGCGTATTTTCGTGCTCAGGCCGCTGATCAACGTTTAACGGCTGCCATTTCTGAACGTCTCCCGCGGGTAAGCCTTTCGGCAGGAATAGAGACAAATGCCGGGGAGGTTAATGATCTTTTTAAGAATTGGTTATCAAACCTAACAGGTAATCTTATTGCGCCGTTAATAGACGGCGGCAGAAGGGCATCAGAGGTTGACCGGACGAAGGCCGTGTACTCAGAATCGATTCACGTTTACGGCCAGGTAGTTTTAAAATCTTTAAGGGAAGTGGAAGATGCCCTTGTCCAAGAATCTCAACAGCACAAGTTGTTGGAAAATCTTAACAAACAATCGGTTTTATCAAAGACGTCCTCTGATCAGACTCGGGAAAAATATATCCATGGCGCAATGGATTTTCTTCGTTTTTTAACATCCATTTTAGGACATCAGAGCCTTGAACGCAATAAGTTAAAGGCTCAGCGGGAGTTGATAGATTATAGAATCAACCTTTATCGTGCCCTGGCCGGAGGTTGGGGGATGAAGCCTCCACCTAAGACATTTCATTACATTCTGAAAAGCCAGGAAAAGGAGCAATAATAATGACTGAAGATATATCAACAAAAGGTCTTGAGAAAAATGATGCGACTTTAAGCACCTCATCAAGGAAAAATAAGATTGGAAAGGCCCTTCGTTTCTTATTGGCTATGTTTATTTTTTTTGCCGCGTGCGCCATATCCTTCTTTTTTCTCACCCATAAACCTCGTGCCGGACATAGGCAGGTAGCTTATAAAGCCCCTCTTGTAGAGACAATGGTTGCGAATATTCGTGACCACGATGTAAAGGTTTTGGCAAAGGGAACTGTTGTCCCGTCCAGAAAAGTGGATTTGTCTTCCCGTGTTATGGGTGAGATTATTAAAACAAGCCCGGAATATCTGCCAGGGGGGAAATTTATGATCAGCGAAGAAATTCTTCGTTTGGACTCAATTGACTATGAACTTGCCATTAGGAGAAGGGAGAGCGAGGTCATCCATGCCGGATATGAATTAAAAATGGAGATAGGGCAACAGATCATTGCAAAAAAGGAATACCAGTTATTAGGTGAAAAGCTTCAGGAAAAAGAAAGGGAATTAGTCCTGCGCGTGCCACACCTTAAGGCAGCCCAGGCGGCTTTGGCAGCGGCGGAATCCTCCCTGCAGCAGGCAAAACTTGACCTTAAACGGACAAGAGTTTTTTCTCCATTCAATGCTATAGTTCAATCAAAACATGTAGATATAGGCTCTTATGTCACAACAGGAATGAAGCTTGTCACGCTTGTGGATACAAATCAGTACTGGATAGAGGTTGCCCTTCCTATGGACCGAATTCGATGGGTCAGCATTCCAGGCACAAACAGCAATAAAGGATCTTCTGCCCGGATAACACACAAAGCTGGATGGGGGAGCAGCGCATTTCGGACTGGAATCGTGAAGCGCCTTAAGACGGAGGTGGAGCCTGAAGGTAGAATGGCCAGATTGGTGGTAGCAGTAGAAGATCCTTTATGTATTAAAAGCGCCGACAAAAATAAACCTAAGCTAATGCTTGGGGCCTATGTGAGCGTTGAAATAAAAGGGCGGATACTTAAAGAGGTTGTTTGCGTACCGCGCTCTGCGCTGCGAGACGGCAGTAAAGTGTGGATAATGCAGAAAGACAATAGTCTTGATATACGAGGTGTCGATATTGTTTGGAGTGAGCATAACTCTGTTTATATTTCAAACAGCCTAAAAAATGGTGAAAAGATCATTACCAGCGATCTGGCGGCCCCGGTTCATGGTATGCAGCTTCGAAGCGTCCCAAAGGGTAAAACCCCTGGTTTAATTCAACCGGATAGAATTAATCATTCCGAAAGGGTGAAAGGCTCATGAAGAATATATCAGGATCTACAGGTGCAAAGGGGCCAATAGCGTGGATGGCGGGGCACTCAGTGGCCGCAAATTTTATCATGCTGGCATGCCTTATTGGTGGATTCTTTTTTCTGATAAATATGAAACAGGAGGTTTTTCCCGATTTTCAGATAGATAACGTAACAATTTCAGTTTCCTATCCAGGCGCCAGTCCTGAGGAGGTGGAAAGTGGGATTGTGATGGCAATTGAGGAGGCGGTAGGCGACCTTGATGGAGTAGATGAGGTTAAGTCAGTTTCCAAAGAGGGTATCGGTATAGTGACAGTAGAGGCCCTTGTTGATGCGGATTTTCAGAAGCTGACCCAGGAAATTCAACGAGAGGTAGACCGTATTTCGACCTTCCCGGAAGATGCCGAAGAGCCCCAGGTCAACGTTCTCTCGTTTAAACGTAGGGTCCTTTCAGTTGTCATTTATGGTGATGTAGGAAATGGTGTTTTACACAAAATTGCAGAACAATTTCGTGATAAAATACTTCAAGACCCTGGTGTTACCCAGGTAGACCTGGCTGGTATACGTCCACTGGAAATAAGCATTGAAGTTCCCCAGGAGAATCTTCGCCGCTATCACCTTACCCTGGAGGAAATTGCCAGGCGGTTGCGTAACGCAAGTGTTGACCTGCCTGGTGGAGGGATTAAAACATCAGGCGGTGAAATTTTAATAAGGATGAAAGAACGTCGGGATTTTGGGAGGGAATTCGGACGGTTGCCCGTTGTAATTACATCAGATGGAAGCAAAGTCCTTCTCGAACAGATTGCCCATGTTACGGACGGCTACGAAGATACCGATTACTATGCTGCCTATAACGGAAAATCGGCTGTTATGGTAAATATTTTCAGGGTAGGGCCTCAGACGCCAATCCAGGTTTCTAAGACGGTTCGTCATTACCTGAAAGACCTTAATATGAGATTACCCAATGGTGTCCGGGCTAATATTCTTAATGATTCTTCCGACATATTCAGCCAAAGAATTGATTTGCTATTGCGCAACAGTGCAATTGGACTTGCACTTGTTCTAATAAGCCTCGCCCTGTTTCTTGAAGTGCGTCTGGCATTTTGGGTAATGATGGGTATTCCAATTTCTTTTCTCGGATCATTTCTCTTTCTCCCAACCCTTGGTGTGACAATAAATATGATCTCGCTCTTTGCCTTTATTATAGCCCTGGGTATTGTAGTGGATGATGCCATTGTAGTTGGTGAAAATATCTACTATTACCGTCAGAAAGGCATACCCTTTTTGCAAGCTGCCGTCAGAGGTGTACGGGAAATAACCGTCCCTGTAGTCTTCAGTATTTTAACGAATATTGCCACATTTATGCCCCTGTATTTTATACCGGGAGTTCCTGGAAAAATATTCAGGGTTATTCCATTGGTTGTAATAACCGTCTTTCTGATTTCTCTCGTGGAAAGCATTTTTGTGCTTCCTGCTCACCTCGCGCATCAGAAAAGTCGGAAGCAATCCGGTATATCTGGTTGGTTGCACGGACTGCAACAAAACTTTAGCAGTATTTTCAGTAATTGGGTGGAAAACCGTTATGGCTCCTTTATCAATTTTATTCTCCACCATCGCTATTTTACGGTTACAATGGCTCTTGCCCTGTTGCTTGTGACTCTTTCATATGCCCTTAGCGGGCGCATGGGTATGGAACTTTTTCCAAAAACAGAATCTGATTTTGCCAGGGCAAGGCTTTCCATGCCATATGGCACAGCCTTTGAAAAAACCGAGGCAGTTGCTAAGCGCCTGTTTATGTCAGCCCGAAAAGTGGCGGATGAGTCTGGTCGGGAAGATGAGCTTGTCCAGGGCATTTTTACTGAAATAGGAAAAGGCGGAAGCAATAACGCTGTGATGACCGTATATCTGGCACCATCTGAAATACGGGATAAAATTATGAGTACAGGTGATTTTACCAGGAGCTGGCGCAAGATGGTTGGAGAGGTGCCTGGCGTTGAATCCCTGTTTTTTGAATCCGACGCTGGTGGCCCTGGAGCAGGACGGGCCATAACCGTTGAGTTAAATCATCGTGAGCTTGCCGTGCTTGAAAGGGCAAGCATGCAGCTTGCCGAGGTGCTTAGGGGTTATCCAAGGGTAAGGGATGTGGATGATGGGTTTTTGCCCGGCAAGCAACAGCTTGATTTTAGTGTGCTTCCGGAAGGGAAAAGCCTGGGTCTCTCTGCCCGGGATGTGGCCCGGCAGGTGAGAAATGCCTTTTATGGAGCTGAAGTTCTCAGGCAACAGCGGGGACGAAACGAGGTTAAGGTTATGGTAAGGCTGCCTGAGGATGAGAGAATTTCTGAATACAATATCAATGAATTGATACTTTTTACTGGCTTAGGCAAGGAAGTCCCTATTCGGGAAATTGTATCGGTTAAGCGAGGACGAGCCTACACGGAAATCAATCGCAGGAACGGTCGCAGGAACGTTCTCGTGGAAGCGGACGTGACACCAAGAAGCCGGGCCGGAGAGATTTTAAATGATCTTAAGGCCAGGGTGTTGCCTCAATTGACACATGCATACCCAGGACTTCGATTCAGTTTTGAGGGAAGGCATGCGGAAATGATGAAGAGTCTGGGCAGTCTAAAAATTACCTTTCTCCTTGCCATTTTAGCTATTTATGCCATGATAGCCATACCCTTTCAAAGCTATTCTCAGCCGATTATAGTTATGGCCAGCATCCCTTTTGGAATTATCGGGGCTATTTATGGGCATCTTTTAATGGGATTTAATCTTAGCCTTATGAGCATGTTTGGGATTGTAGCCCTTTCCGGTGTAGTTGTGAATGATTCACTGGTGCTGATAAGCTTTGCCAATCAACTCAGGAGACAGGGTAACGATTCCGCGCATGCTGTGATTCGAGCTGCCGGCATACAACGTTTTAGACCTATTGTATTAACCACCCTAACAACCTTTGGAGGCTTAGCCCCGATGATATTTGAGACCTCCAGACAGGCAAGGATGCTGATTCCCATAGCCCTATCTCTGGGCTTCGGTATTTTATTTGCGACTACCATTAC
>CAYSWP010000014.1:10264-15961 GCA_964434795.1 uncultured Desulfobacteraceae bacterium
GTTTGTTACATAATTGAAGGGGAAAAAACATCATATATCAGTAGGTCTTTTGTGATATCAGTGATTTTGTGTTTTTTCCCTTTTGGAACTCGTACAATGACCCCGGGTTCAAAGGAAAAAGAACCTGTTCCATCAACCCACATAATCGCCTTCCCTTTTAAAGGGTAAAGAATATCATCCTGATTGTCATGTATATGCTCAGGCACTTCATTGCCCGCGGGCACAAATACAAGCATACAGGTAACGTCCAGGCCATGTTCTTTTTTTGAAATTAAGGGTTTGATTTTTACCCCTTGTGCGCTTGGATGGGGCGCTCAGGGGATATTTTTATCTGATCTATAAACTTCCAATGAATCCTCTTTTCTTTTACGAGCCAGGGAGGGTTGTTTAGAGAAATTGAGCAGGACACAGGGATTGCCGCTACTAATGCGGGCTGCATATGAAATTTAGATCCCTCCCATGGATTCAGTTTACATTGTAATTTTACTTTATTGTGATTATGTCTGCATTCAGGTCAAATGTCTTCTGGCCGATACCTTTTACATTTATGATATCTTCCGGTTTTGCAAATGGGCCATTTTTTTCACGATAGGCCACAATACGTTCCGCATATTTTTGACCGATCTTTTTCAGTTTTATAAGCTCTTCTACTGAGGCCTTGTTGATGTTGATTTTTTCTGCCTGCACCGCCAATGCTACTGATACGAGCGCTAAAACCATAGAAACTATAACTACTAATGCAAAAAGTCTTTTTACCTTTTTCATTCTCATGCCTCCATATTTTAGGTTTAGGAAAGTTTATTGACAATGATCTATGTTTAAATCAGGCCTGTTTAAACTAACTATATCTATAATCAATTTCTGTGCCAAAATATATTTTTTCTGCGGAGGAGGTAATATTGGCAAGGGACTTACTTTGGATGTACCCCTTAAATCCTTATTATATAGCAATCCCCGGCCATCATCACAAGAATGGTTAAAAATCATATTCTGAGGAATAACCTTAAAAGGTGAGCTTTAATAAAATAGGGGAGGTAATGAAATGCACAAAAAACAATATCTAATTGCACATTTATCTGTGCAATTTTAAATTACTTGAATCCATTATTATCTCAATTAATATGAAGGCTGAAAATTAACCAAGGTGTTAATGACCTGCATTTACTATTTGGGCAAGGGATTTTGCCAGATTGTCAAGGACGGACTCATCCGGAAGGGTTATCGTCATTTTAAGCTTCCCGTCCGCCCCTTTATTCAGGCACTCAGAAAAGCGATTTTTAAATATTTCAGCAAGTTTTATGGTCTCTTCAGTTTCCTCTTTTCCGGAAAAGATTTCGCCCATAAATGCAAAGGCAGACCCTAATAGTTGCCCTCCTGCAGTTTCAATTCTTTCCTTCCGTTCAAGCGCCTCTGTCTCCCTTTCTACTTTTTCCTTCATGGTTTCATCAGATGGTGCATCAGGTTTGACGCCTAATAGGATCTCCAGACGTCTTTTTAACGCATCCATGCCACTCGCAAGATCTATATTTGCGCCTTCGTAATCTGGGTCAAGGGCAGCCAGGAACAGCTCCTGTTTCGCTGAAAGCGTCCCGAGAAGACTCTCTTCCAATGTATCTTCCGTGACAAGGAGAAATACCTGGACAGGTCTTTTTTGACCCATACGATGGGCTCTGCCTATCCTTTGTTCAAGAATAGCCGGATTCCATGGCAGGTCAACGTTGATGACCGTATTGGCGGCCTGAAGGTTTAGCCCTGTAGAGCCGGCATTGGTGGTGATAAAGAGTTTACAGGCCGGTTCATTCTGAAATTGATGCATCAATCCTTGTCGCTTTTTTTGAGGAACAGAACCATCGAGCCTTACGTAGTCTAATTTACGCTTTTCTAATAAGGGTTCGATCAGGTTTAACATGGTGGTCCACTCTGAAAATAGAATGATTTTTCTATCTTCTTCAGCGATTAACTGATCAATAATTATGTCCAATTCATCTAATTTGCTGGAATATCCCGGCAACCGTTTGTCCACTAAAAAAGTGCTGTTTGCCGCCATTCTGCACATGAGCAGGGCCTTCTGTAATCTCAGGAGGTCCATTTCAGAGATGTACCGTTTGGAAATGATGGTACTTACAATTCTCTTATGACCATTGTGAATTTCAAGCTGTTCATCCGTGGGAGGGATTCTCCTGATTTCCGTTGTTCGAGGAGGCAATTCCTTCAGGACTTTGCTTCTCGTTCGCCGAAGAAGAACAGGTGCGAGTTTTTCTCGAAGCTCGTCAAGGTTTTTGTATCCAAGCAATTTGCCTTTTTCATCAGTCACCCTGTATTTATTGAGAAAGCGAAAGGCAGGCCCCAGGCGTCTATCATCAATAAACTCTACAATAGAAAATAGTTCTTCAAGGCGATTTTCAAGTGGGGTACCTGTAAGAACCAGAGCAAAAGGCGATTTAAGGGCCTTAACCATCTGGCTTGTTTTGGCCTCCCAGTTCTTGATTCTCTGTCCCTCATCAAGGATAATAAGATCCCATTGAACCCTCTCAATAGCAAGTATATCCCGAAGGACCTGTTCGTAATTGCAAATTGTGAAAAAATAGGTATTGTCATATTGTGTGGCCCGCTCCTGTGCGCTGCCTATGATAAGCTGACATGTGCGATTGCTGAAACGTTGTATCTCGAGGCGCCACTGGGATTTGAGAGACGCCGGGCAGATAACAAGGACCTTGGAAATATCAGCATCCTGTGACAGTAATTCAGCCACACCGACGCCCTGGATTGTTTTTCCCAATCCCATGTCATCTGCAATCACAGCCCTTCCAATCCCTACCGCAAATGCAATGCCATCGAGCTGATATGGGAGCAGTTCGGTCTTTAAGAGCGTCTTTCTCAGAGGATGATTTGCGGGATCATTGCGTATTTCCGTCACCTTGTTTTTTACTCGCTCGCGATAGAGAGTTTTGTTGATGTACTCTTCTGCGTCCGGATATATTGTGACGGTGCAGCCAAATTCTTCAATTGTTCTTATACGCTCTAAAAGATCCCTGACATCTTTAATGTGTTTATTTTTAAGCGGGCTGATTATTTTCAAAACCTGATTATCAATTTTTTCCGGAATAAGCAGACGCAATTCCAGTTTATCGCCATAGTGCAGGTAAATGCAGATATCTTTGACCTGATAGGGAGTTTCCCGAACAGTCTTATTAAATCTCTTCTTCACCTTCTCCAGGACATATAGGATGTGTTTGCATGTACCCAGGGTGTTTTTCCTAAAATCAGGGCAAGAGCAGTATGATTCCCCCCTTCCCCATCCCCGTAGCGCCACACGATAGGTCTTACCTGATGCATAGTTGCTTACTGTATAGTCTGTCCATAATTCGTGACCATTGATGGACTTTACCTGCATCCTCTCTTTTCCGGCCCTTGCCATCCTTTCCTCAATAGCCTGTTTGACAAGCTCCTCATCCGTGAGGCTTTCAATGGGAATTTTCTCCGGCGGAGGCGCAGCAAGCCCTAATGATAGTTTCTCTTCGAGTATAAGAGAAAAGGCTGCTCCAAGATGATCACAGGCAGTGGCGCATACATTGCACTGAAAATTCAAGCGCTGATTTTTTTCAGGGTCAAGACGAATTGTAACAACTGCGTCATTCAAATTAAGCTGAAAAAAGTCTTTTCTTAATGTTACCTGTTCACTAAGATCAATGTCATATTTTCCTCCCTGCCTGATGAGCTTCTCCCCTTGCGGCCCTAAGAGCTTGCAGGCCTGTCTGTGAGTGAGGTGTGAGAGTTTGTCCTTCAGATTAATAATTATTGTCACCAAAATTTGTTTTAGAATTTTTGCCGTAACTCAGGCATATTGCCACAAAGGCACTAAGCCACAAAGATTATGAAGTTATTGTATTAATGGGCATGCTCGATATTTGGCGTATTCATATTATTGAAAAAACATGGCCGCCTATGTATTGTTTTATTAATATTAGTTTTTTCTTCGTAACTTTGTGTCTTAGTGGCTGAATAAATACTTTTCGCCTTTTAATTTATAAGGGCTTGTTTTTATCCATCCTCGCATAAAATATCAATAAAAAAATAGGTGATTTTTCTGGTTTATTCAACGTTTGTCAAAGACCCTTTTAGGGTCACCATTCAAGATAACCCTTTTAGGGGCAGTAGTTGACTTGCTAACTGATAGACCCTCGCCTTTCAACATCCCTGTAAATTTCTCTATTTCTCCGGTGTAATCTTTTTTACTGAAAAACTTGGCCATCTTTTTTGAAAAAAGGTATCTACGTAAATATTATGGCTGACTATGTTACAAAATAAATAATTTTAATTGTTGACTTCATTACAAAAATAGGCTTTTAAATTTACCTTTTTATCTTGTAGGACGGATCAATGATTATGTGACATGGTTTCTGAAAGTTGCCTAATATGATGGGGCATGTCCAGCGTCACAGCTTTTACGGGTTTTGCCATAAAGGGAAATATATATTTGGTATTTTTTTCATTATTCCAATAGAATACTTCTTCCGGATCAAAACCAATTCATTAATCTTTGTGAGTGCAGGAAAACGCAGATTCCTTAAGCTAATATTGACGTTCTCGTAAAAAGTCCAAAAATACCGTTTTCCGTCATTCCGGCGAAAGCCGGAATCCAGTCTTTTCAAGCAGTTGCAGACCATCTGGACTCCAGTTTTCACCGGAGTGACGACTTTTTACGAGTGCATCGAAATTAGAATTCAGGTAAAAATTTCCAAAAAAAAGCTTGACATATATTTCATTAATTATAAAATTAGATTTTTAAAACATTTTTTGTATTAGCTAATAAACCTAAAATAATTAGATTCTCTATTTATGGATAAAATCTCAAACAAAACTATCACCCCAACCATGGAGGATTACCTCGAGGCTATCTACAACCTCGCAAGGGAAAAGAGGGCAGTTCGCGTAAAGGATATTGCAAAAAGACTCGGGGTTAAAATGCCTACTGTTACCAGTATGCTAAAGGGGTTGAATGAAAAAAAGCTTATTGACTATGAAAAATATGAATACATTGAACTTACGGAAAAAGGATCTAAAGTAGGACAAGAAATAGACCGCCGGCATCAAATATTTAGAGGCTTTTTAACCGATATATTAAAGATAGATTACAAGCTGGCAGACGAGGATGCCTGCAAGATGGAACATGCCGTCAGCCCTGCAACAATAAATGCTTTTGTTGACATTATGGAATTCATAAATAATTGCCCCAGGGGAGGGGCCTCATGGCTTGAATATTTTGATGAGTACCGAGCAGGTGGACAGCAAAAGGCAAAATGTATTGAACGAATGAAAGAATTCGCTGAAGAATATAACAATAAAATAAAAGAGATGGAAGAAGGAGAGAAATGATGCCTCTTACTATGGCAACACCAGGGCAGGAATTAACCCTTATAGACTTAAATGGCGGTAGAGGAATAAGATCTAAGCTTTACAGCATGGGGCTTGTTCCAGGGGTAAAATCTAATAGCCCATATATAATATCCCTATTACGTCACTCTCTCCTATCCGGAGGCCAGGACTGTCTTTAATCAGATTATGGCTTATCCTGGTTAGTAATATTATCGTAATTTCTCTATAAGCTGGGGTATTCCTATATCTTCCCCCTTTGAGAAAGAGGGATTGAGGGGGATTTTTCCTAAAGCGGCCCGGACTTATTGAGATGTCACATAT
>CAYSWP010000015.1:0-15599 GCA_964434795.1 uncultured Desulfobacteraceae bacterium
CAAGATGTGACCCCGGAGATTTCACGATCAGGATGAATTTGATCTGGTAATTACCGACAGGGCAATGCCGGAAATCAGTGGAGATGAAATGGGCCAACATGTGAAAACCTCTGATCGTAAAGTACCGGTGCTCATGATAACCGGGTTTGCGCAAGTCATGGCGTCCCAGAATGAACATCCGGTGGGTGTGGACTGCATCATGGGAAAACCTTTCACGGTACAGGAATTGAGGAATGCGATCGAAAGGGCTTTTTCATTTTGAATTCATCAGAGATCGTGAATGGTCGCGATGCGCTCAACGCCGACCCGCGAGAACGTGCGTTTTTTCGAAATTAATCCAAAAACCTATCCTCGCTCAAAGTTGGTAGCCAGCCCATTGGCGGGAGGGTTAGCTTTGTCGTTAGGCTGTTGATAGATAAAAGGTTCAAAAATATGGAATATACCTATTACGATTTTAAAGAGAACCTATTTGAAATAAAAGAAATATTAGCTTTGATAGATGATCTTAAAATCCAAATTGATAGTAAAAAATCTTTGAAGAAAGAACGCTGGATAGCAATACAAGAAAAATTGCGTGTAGATTGGACATACGACTCCAATGCGATTGAGGGTAGTTCTCTGACAAGAGGCGAAACCCTATTTTTTCTGAAAGAAGGATTAACTGTTGAAGGGAAACCTTTCAAAGATTTTCTTGATGCCAGAAATCATGCTGAAGCGATTGACTGGCTTTATGAGGTTGTAAAGGATAATCGATCAGTAACCCAGGGACTTATTAAAGAAATAAATGCTCTGTTGCTGTCAGGAGTGAAATATACTCCTGCTATAAATGAAACCGGTCAGAAAATCAGAAAACCAGCGAATCCCGGAAAATATAAAATTCTACCGAACCATGTTTTGAAAACAGATGGCACTATTCATTATTATACTGACCCAATTCATATACCAGACGAAATGGAATTATTATGCCGATGGGTTAATGAAAATATTGAAAGCAGACATCCCCTTATTGTAGGTTCGATAGCTCACTATAATATGGTAAGAATACATCCTTTTGATGATGGTAACGGTCGGGGAGCAAGAATTCTTATGAATTTGATATTTATAAAAAAAGGATATCCGGTAGCAATCATAAAAAATGAAAATCGTCGAAAATATCTTGCAGCACTTAATCAGGCTGATAAAGGTGATATTTATCTATTTTTAACACTAGTTGCAAACTCCTTAATTGACACAGAAAATATAATTTTTCAAGAGTTGCATTAACCGTAAAATAAGAATTACGGACAAAATAATCTGGATATTTCATCTTTCGCAATTTTTTAGTTTTAATGAAATTCAAAAATAATTCAATGACTAAACAGCCTAACCCGGCGCTGAACTCGGACGCAAAAGGGTTCCGGTCGCTATCGCTCCCTCCACCCTTTTGCGCCGGTTAGCTTAGCGTTAGTGAGTTGAAGAGATAAATTGTTCAGCGGCGGCAGCAAGAAGCTCGGAGCGCTTCATACCGTGTTTCCCTCTATACTCATCAACATCTTGAAGGAGGGATTCGGGAAACATTACATTAAAACGTTTTTTGGGCTCATTGACTATTTTACTTTTTGGTTTTGGAATTGGTTTTCCATGTTTTTTTGCGGTTTCGATCCATAAAATCATAGCTGTTTCAATCTCTTTTAGCGCCTCTTCAGGGGTGTCGCCAAAAGCAGAACAACCTTTAAGCTCTTCGATTTCAGCTATAAAATCGCCATCTCCCTCAGGATCGGGGAAAATTTTAACAGTATATTCCATAATTATTCTCCATCTATGATTTTTATCGCTTGTTTGGCTTGATAAGCTTTTGCGGTTCCGTCTTTCTTTTTTTGGGCGTTTATTGGATTCTCAATAGTTGGATGAACAAAAATATGATGACTTTCTTTTACTCGATCAAGAGTGAATCCGTTGTCTTCTATCCAATTTACAAAGTCTTGGAATTTTACGTTGTTTGGGCTTCTTCTAATTTTTTGATTTTTCTTGTCTGCTTTAGTCATAATCAAGGGATTGAGTATTATTCAATTTTGTAATGATACCATTCTAATGTGTAATTACACATTTGTCAAGCTGTTAGATAAGAAGATACAGGGAACTCATCTAAACCCCATCAGGGAAGAGCTGGTCTCTTACCTTGATGAACTGAACGCTATTGCAACCATAGCGTACTATTAGGGAGAATGGAAAGAGCGTGGCGGAAAGTAAATTATGTTCTTGGGTTGCCAGAGAATTAATGTAATATCTCAATAAGTCCGGGCAGATTTAGAAAAAATCCCCCTCAATCCCCCTTTTCAAAGGGGGAAGTTACATGAATGCCCTGCCTTATTGAGATATTACGAATTAATTATTTAACAGCCTGTTTTGATTAAGGATCTTACCGGGTCTGTCAGGAAGGCGCTGGACCCAGCACTTTCAAAGTGAGAAATAAAAATAAGAAAGTGCCGGGGGGGATTGAAGCTTGAAACCCTGGCTCTTTTGACTTTCAACTCCCTTGACTTTGATATGTTTATATTATTTAAGCCAATCTAAGGCTACCTTTCTACCTGGTACCTTGCCGGCACATTTAATTTCTCCATCGATGACAACTGCAGGGGTGGAGAAAACACCGTGTTTGGCAATCTCCTGAAAGTCGGACACCTTTTCTACAGAAGCATCAACCCCTGCTTCTTTTAAGGCATTTTTTACTATTTTTTCAGTTTCTATGCATTTTGAGCATCCCGGCCCCAAGACTTTGATATTTATCATCTTTCTCCTTAAGCTTTAATTCTTAGATTATAATATTAAACAAATATCCTACAAAAAGGATACCGGAACCGACTACAGCAATAAAGGTACCGATGAGACGTGGCTTGAGGACCTTCCGCAGGATAATTATCTCCGGCAGGGAAAGGGCGATGACACTCATCATAAAGGCCAGCACTGTTCCTAAGGCAGCTCCCTTTCCCAACAGGGCATGGATTACCGGAACAATGCCTGCTGCATTGGAATACATGGGAATGCCGATAACAACCG
This sequence comes from uncultured Desulfobacteraceae bacterium, assembly GCA_964434795.1. Classification (GTDB taxonomy): domain Bacteria; phylum Desulfobacterota; class DSM-4660; order Desulfatiglandales; family B25-G16; genus M55B121. The sequence continues at coordinate 3,037 of CAYSWP010000015.1, forward strand.
CAGCCGGGACAGACCACCATGCTCCCTTGCCCATGATTGAGGTCATGAATCCCTCTGGGACATAACCGTGGATGCAGGCGCCTACAGCAATGCCGGCAACTACATATATCCACACTTTGCCTACTATATCTTTTACCGCTGCTTTGCCGTGGTCGAATCGTTCCGTCCAGGTCAACCTCTCATCAGGCACCTCTGACGTGTTGATGCGCATTTCACGCACCCAGTCTTCAATGTGGTTTTCAAGTTTTAAACGGCCAAAGGTCCAGCCTGCAATAATTGCAATGAGCAGTCCGGTAATAAGATAAAGAATTGCCACTTTCCAGCCAAGCAGGCCATAAAGGAGCACGAGAGCGACTTCATTGACCATGGGAGCGGCTATTAGAAAGGAAAATGTTACCCCGAGGGGGACACCGGCAGTGACAAAACCGATAAATAGCGGTACAGCGGAGCAGGAACAGAAGGGGGTAGCAATGCCAAGGGTGGCGGCCAGGATATTGCCCACGGACTCTCGTTTGCCTGCCAAGATTTTTCTGGTGTGCTCAGGCGTAAAAAAGGAACGAAGCACCCCAACCCCATAGACAATAAGGGTAAGGAGCATCATCACCTTTGGGGTGTCGTAGAAGAAAAATCGTACAGATTCACCCATAGGGCTTTTGATGGGAAGCTTAAGGATGGTATACGTCACAAAGTCCGCAAAAGGATTAAGCTGCCTGTAGATAAGTATCCAAAGCAGCACTGAAAGGACTATAACCGCCCATATAAAGGGAGGGTGAACAGTTTGTTGCCTGCGTGCTGCCTTATGTTGAATTTCACAAGCTGTGCAGGCGCAGGATATATTTTTCATAGGTTCCATGATGCTGCTCCTGGTTTCATTATTTTTCAGTTTTACAGATGTCTTCGCGGTTTATGGCGGGCAGTTTTTTTTGTAGTTTCAAAATTTCCGGTGTGTCATTCAACCATTCACGCAAAAGGGCCAACATGCTATGGGAGATTGAACTATAGGGCTGGCCGGACAGTCGGTAATTGACCCACAGTTTGTCCTTGAAGCTTTCAACAAGACCTGCGTCTTCCAGAATTTTCATATGTTTTGAAACTGTAGGTTGAGCCACTCCAAGGGCCGCCTGGATTTCGCAAACGCACATTTCATTTTTCCGTTCGAGCATCTTAAGGGTCTTTACCCTGTTTGGATCGGACAATGCCTTCATAATTTTTATAAAATCTTTCATAACCTGCACCTGTATAGTTATATTACCATATGGTCATATACTAATACATATAAGTTAAAATTGCAAGAAAAAAATGATTGCAGGCGTTGATGAAAAATGTCCTATTGTTATTTTATAAAATCTATAATATTATTAAAAAGGTTAGGGAAACTTTTAATTAATTTTTAATCAGTTGGAAAAATTAGAAAAATGCCGGTTTATGAATATACAGGTCTAAATAGCTCTGGAAAGACGCTGAAAGGCATTATCGATGCAGACAGCACGGTAGTTGCACGACAAAAGCTCAGAGGAGATGGGATATTTCCTGTTGATGTAAAAGAGACAGTTTCTAAGATGAAAGGGATACACTCAGATTCTGCTTCTTTTTTTAGACGGGTGAAGCCAAAAGATATCTATGCTTTTACGCGCCAGCTCTCTACATTGTTAGGCGCGGGTGTTCCTCTGATAGCCTCTTTGGATGGCCTGCTATCCCAGAGTTCAAACCAGATACTGAAAAAAACTATCGCACAGATTAAAGAGTCTGTAAATCAAGGCAACAGCCTTGCTTCATCTCTGTCTCAACACCCTAAATCATTCTCAAATCTTTATGTTAATATGGTGCATTCCGGGGAGACATCGGGATCTCTTGATATTGTTTTAGAGCGGCTGGCGGAATTTGGAGAAAACCAACAGGCCCTGAGAGGCCGGTTTAAGGCGGCGCTTGCATACCCAGTCTTCATGTCTTTAATTGGAGTGCTTGTACTTTTTTTTCTTATAACGTTTATTGTACCTAATATTACCAAGGTTTTTATAGAAATGCACCATGCCCTGCCCCTTCCAACTTTAATGCTTATAAAAACGAGTAATTTTATGCTGTCTTTCTGGTGGGTTATTGTTTTGATTTTAATAGGGGTCATTGTAGCTGTAAAACAGGGAATGAAAAGACCAAAGTTTCATTATATATGGGACAAGATAAAACTCATTTCCCCTGTTTTTGGCGCCATAAACCAGAAAATTGCACTTGTTCAATTTGGCAGGGCCCTTGGTAGCCTCATACAGAGCGGAGTTCCACTTTTATCTTCCATGCAGATAGTAAGAAATATCGTAAACAATGCGCTCATTGCAGGGGTAATTGACAATGCCGTTGAAGAGGTTAGGGAAGGGCAAAGCCTGGCAGACTCACTTTCCAGAAGCCCGTGGTTCCCTCCAATGGCCGTACAGATGATATCAATAGGAGAACAAAGTGGGGAATTAGAGGGCATGCTGAGCAAAATTGCCGACAATAATGAAAGGGAGGTAGAATCCAGTATAATGGCATTGACCTCAATGCTTGAGCCGATTATGATTTTGGCAATGGGACTGATTGTTGGATTTGTTGTTATTTCTATTTTACTCCCTATTTTTGAGATGAATCAGATGATTCGGTAAGGTTTTTTTTGGAGGTGTTATGGAAAAAAGTAAATATTATATCAGAAATGGGTTTACCTTGATAGAGCTAATGGTAGTCATAGTCATACTCGGCATACTGGCCGGACTGATTGTGCCGAGGATAATGGGCAGACCTGAAGAAGCCCGTCGCATGAAGGCCAGGGTTCAGCTGGAGAGTATTGAGACCGCCCTTAAATTATATAAGTTGGACAATGGGTCTTACCCTACTACTGAACAGGGATTGCAGGCCCTTGTCGAGTCTCCTGCATCAGGAAGCCTTGCCAAGGCTTGGAGAGAGAGGGGATACCTGGAAAAGGGAAAGGTTCCATTGGACCCATGGGATAATGAATATGTGTATCTTGCCCCCGGCATACATGATGATTTTGATCTTATGTCTTACGGTTTTGACGGGGAGCCTGGAGGTGAAGGCAAGGATCAGGATATTAACAGTTGGGAAACGGAGTAATCTCTAATTAACGTGAAAGAACGGGGCTATACCTTAATAGAGCTGACTGTAGTCATCATGTTGATTGGCTTGATGATGGGGGTAAGCATACCCAGATTTCGATCCCTTTTGCTGACTGACAGCCTCAAGTCTTCAACACTCAGGATTATAGGTACAGTGGAGGAATTAAGAAGCGATGCAATCAGGGAAAACAAAATATATTACCTTCATTTTGATATGGGATCAAACCTTGTTTGGGTAGGATTTGAGGGTATGACTCAAGAAGAGAGTGAGCTGGCTCACAAAAGGGCATTTCAGCTTTCACAGGATGTAAAGATTATTGATGTATGGCGCATGGGCAAAGGGAAAAAAGTAGACGGGGAGGCAACTATCAGGATTACATACAAGGGTTATTTGGAACAATCGATTATTCATTTAGGGGCGGACGATGGTAGGGAATTTAGTCTGATTTTACAGCCTTTTCTTGGGATTATAAAAAGCTATGACAGATATATTGATAATGAGGATATATAAATGTGGTGGAATAAAGAGAATTGCGGATTTACCCTCCTTGAGGTGATGATTGCAATAGCCATTCTTTCCATTGCGCTGGTGGCTGTTTATGGGTCACAATCCCAAAGCATTTCTCTGGCATCTGAGGCAAAATTGAACACATCGGCCGCATTGCTTGCCCAGGCAAAGATAGCTGAAATAGAAGCGGAAAATGCGGAGAACCTTGCTTCCGACTCCGGTGATTTTGGAGAAGATTTTCCAAATTATCGATGGGACCTTGCTGTAAGCGATGTTCCATCTTTTGGAGAACAGGAGGCATTAAAACATCTTAGGCAGATAGACTTGACTATTTCTTATGTGGGACAAGAAAAATATGCCTATAAGCTGAGGTTATTCCGTTTTGTACCGAGAACAAAAAGTTAATATAGAGCAAATATAATATTTATGATTAACTATGGATACATAAATAATCCTGGAAAATTGAAAACCCAGGATGGTTTTACCTTATTTGAGATATTGATTGCTATGTTTATCTTTGCTGTGGTTCTCAGTACAATTTATGGTTCATACACTGGAACTTTCAGAATAATAGGGCAGGCCGAGTCTCAGTCTGAAATTTATCATATGGCCCGGGTTGCCCTTGAAAGAATTATTGAAGACCTGGAATCTGTTTATATTAGTGAGAATAAAAGCTCTAATAAGGAAAAGGAAGACAGTTACAATTACCTATTATTTATAGGCGAAGATAAAGAAATAGAAGGCAGACCCGCTGATAACCTGAGCTTTATTTCTATGGCAAATATTGATTTAGGCGGGCAGGGGCAAAGTCCCGGAGTTAAAAAGATTAATTATTATGTAGAAAAAAATAGTGAAGGAGATGACCTTGTGCTTTATCGCAGAGAAGCTCCTATATTTGAAAAAGAACTGGATTTTGCAGGGGAAAAGGAAGGACTCATACTTTGCGAGAAATTAGTATCCGTGAATTTTTCCTATCATGAAACAAACGAGGAGACAAGTGAAGAATGGGATTCTTTCTTAGATGCCTTCAAAGGTAAAATACCAGGCAGGGTTTCCATATTTTTAGAGTTTGTAAATGCCGCAAACCCTGAAGAGCCTATTAAATTTTTTACCAGTGTTTTTCTCCCGTTAGGACAGGGGTGACATGAAAAGGTTTATTGAAAACAATAGAGGGATGGCGCTGATCCTTACGATTCTAATAATAAGTATTATTGTTTCCCTCACGCTCCAGTTTAATAAATCTATGTGGTCCAATTTATATGCTGCATCAAATCTGCGGGACGGTGTTAAATTAGGGTGCATAGCACGGTCTGGATTTAATGGAGCCCTTGCAGCTCTTTATGAAGACAGCCTTTCAGGGGATACGGATACTCTCCGTGAAATTTGGGCCGTTACAGGATTCTTTACTGACAGCTATTCTTCTGTTTTTGATGAAGGCAGGTTTCATGTTAATATTTCCGACCTTTCAGGCAGGATTCAGATAAATCAACTTATTGATAAAGACGGAAAGTGCAATGATGAACAAAAGGCAATTGTCGCACGGTTTATAAGCTTGCCGGAATTTGAACTTGATATAGAAGATGTAGAAAACATTATGGATGCCATAAAGGACTGGATTGATCATGATAGTGAGATTACAAGATTTGGCGCGGAAGATTCTTATTATCAGTCACTGGAAAGACCTTATCAATGTAAAAATGGTCCCTTTGAGTTCTTGGAAGAATTACTTTTGGTCAGGGGAATAACAAGGGAATTATTTTACGGCACAGAGGAAAAACCCGGCATATCATCTTACATAAGCATTTATGGTGATGGTAAAATTAATATAAATACAGCCACCGGTATGGTTATAAGGTCTCTTTCAGATGAGATAGATGAAGAGAGAGTGGAAAACATAATTGCTTACCGGGAGGACGAAGACAATGGGCTTTCAGATAAAGGATGGTACAAAAAGGTCCCAGGCATGGGTGGTGTTAGTATACCGGAAAGTGTCATAACTACATCAAGTAATTATTTTAATATTGTATCTGAAGGCTTTAAGGAAAAAATGAAAAAGAGGATCAGCTCAGCAGTGAAAAGGGAAAAGAAAAAAATACGGATTTTATCGTGGAAGATTGAATAGGGAAAGCTGTCCCTGGGCATCCGGGCATAATGTATTCAGGTAGCCACCAAGACACAAAGGATAAAATTGAATAGGAGGCTGTCCGAGAATAGTAATTTTTTCTCAAATCGAGGAATGCGAAAAAAATTACCGCAGGTATATAGTTGATATTCCGAGGATAATTTTTTAAGCATGACAAAGAGTTGAGGAAAAAGGGCATTCTCGGACAGGCTCCTATCAAGCGCCCCGGCTTTCTTATTAATTATAATGTGCCCCTCATCAAGAAGGGTATTAAAAGAATAATTCCATAATCTTTGTGGCTTAGTGCCTTTGTGGCAATATACCTGAGTTACAATTTTCTCTTTTATTCCTTTCTATTTTCAAAAGAGCGGCTTATAACCATGCAATGAAAACCTTGAGTTAGTGGTGATAAAAGAAGATTGACAGTGTTATAAAAAGAATGAAATCACAAAGCAATTAACCTTTGAACCGTGAACCTTTGAACCGTGAACGGATACAAAAAATATAAAAGATTAAAAAGATATTAATTATGCCAGGAAAGATTATAGGTATTGATATAGATAGTGATTCAGTTACGGCAGTGGTTGCAGAAGGGCGGCTAAGGGGCATTTCCGTAAAAAGTTGCTCAAGAGTGTTTATCAATGGTGATGAAGGTCTCCATGGGGCGCTTAAAGAATTGAGTGGGAATATAGACCTTAAGGCAGACACATATGTGAGCACAATCTCCGGTGAGCATATATCTCTTAGGAATCTCCAGATTCCATTTAAGAGTGAAAAAAAAATTAAACAAACCCTTAGTTTTGCCGTTGAGACTATGATTCCTTTCCCAATTGAAGAGGTGCTTGTAGATTTTACTATACCTGATCAATCGGGTAACAGTGAAATACTCGCTGCTTCAGTAAGCAGGGATTATATCTCTAACTATCTTGCAGAACTAAAAGAATATGCCGGGATAGACCCGGAGATTTTGGACATAAGGGTTGTGCCGATTGCATCATTGCTCTTAAGGCAGGAAGAAATTCCAAAAAATGGACTCATATTAGAGGTAGGCTCTAAAATGAGTACCCTGATTCTTTATATAAATAGACGCATAAGCTTGATCAGACCCCTTTATTCAGGCGGTGTTCTCAAGGCAGGGGATACTTTACCGGACAAGGAAAATGATACACTCAAAGATGTAAATATTGAGTCCCTTATTGGGCAACTTTGTTTAAATATAAAAAATACACTCCATTCGTTCGAAAACCAGGGCAACAGGCAAATAACACCGGAAAGGATTTTTATTACAGGCGCTGGAAGTCTTTACCCGGACATAGAGATTTTTATAGAAAAATTTATTCATATCCCTGTTGAAAGGATAGATATAGCTCGGGATATGAAGGTCTATATGGGTGATAATGTAGTTAGGCTATGGGAACCAGCCTTAATGGATGGGGCACTTGCCCTTATATTTAGAGATTTGAAAAAAGGACAGGGTTTTAATTTTAGAAAAGATGAATTTGAGGTCCGGAAGGGTTATTTTAGGATAAAGAAGGTATTTCAAAAGGTCGCTGTCTTCCTGATAATCATACTGTCACTGTTAGCAGCCGATTTTGGAATGGATTATTATATCCAGAAAAAACGTTATGTAAAATTGGATAACCAGCTTAAAGAGATGTTTAGAAGGGAATTTCCAGGTGTAAAAAGGATTATAGACCCTGTTCATCAGGTTAAGGCAAAGATAAATGAAATCAAAAAATCTGCTATTTCTTTCCCAGGCATTAGTGATAGCAGAAAGGTACTTGATTTGCTGAAGGATATTTCCGTCAGGATACCTAACTCTCTTAATCTAAGGGTAACAAGGATGGTGGTAGACCCTGAGACAGTGAAGATAAAAGGAGAGACTGATACATTTAACACTGTAGATATTATTAAAAAAGGCCTGGAGGATTCAGAATATTTTAGCTCTGTTAATATCAGCTCTGCTAACCTTGATCGTTCCGAGAAGCTTGTAAAATTTGAGTTAAAATTACAACGGGCGAGATAGCAATGTTAATTGTAACATCTTGGTTTAAAATATGAAACTCGCAAGACGTGAAAAATTTTTTGTAATGGCCTCAGTATTATTTATAGCCATTTTCTTTCTTTTTCAATTTCTAATATTCCCATTTTTTACGGCCAAAAGAAAGATACAAAAAGGTGTGCAGGCAAAGGAAAACGCATTAAAAGAGATGGCGGTCCTTGTCTCTGAGTTCAAAAGATACAAGAACGACTCTCAAGGAATAAAAAAAGTTCTTGGCCATAGAAAACGGGGATTTACCCTATTTTCTTTTCTTGAGAAAGCAGCCGGTGACGCTGATGTAAAGGAGCATATAAAATATATGAAACCTTCTACATCTGCAGGGCCTGACCCATATAAGGAGTCACTGGTAGAAATAAAGTTAGAGCTTGTCACCTTGAAGCAACTCATTGATTATCTTTACAAAATTGAATCTACAGACAATGTTGTCATCGTAAAACGCTTTTCAGCTAATGAAAATAAGAAAAAAACCGGATACTTAGATGCCATTTTGCAGGTATTAACCTTTGAGTAGCTTCAAAGGGATGTATAAAGATTATGATGAAAATTTTTTTTAAAAATAAACGATGGTTTTTGTATGCCCTTTATTGCATGGCATTAACGGCTGTTTTATTGTATTTTTATTTCCCTTCTGATGTCCTGACTAATTATATCCAGACAAGGGCCAATAATTTAAACACAAACCTTTCTTTTTCTGTTGAGAGGGCAAAACCATGGTTCCCTCTTGGCTTGAGATTATGGCAAACTGAGGTTTCAACGAGGAAGAGACCTGGGGTAAAGCTTTTTAAGGCTGATTCTACTATTATTAGACCTGATATATTGTCTTATTTAAAGGGCCAGGGCAAATACAGGTTCGAGTCTCTTGCATATGGAGGTGACATAAAGGGATTTGTTTTTATTAAAAAAAATGGTGTTTCCCGTCCTTTTGATACGAAAATTAAATTTGAGAACATTAAAGTCGGCGCCCACAAGAACCTGAAGGAATTATTGGGAAGGCATATAGATGGGGTCTTGGACGGATATGTTAATTACAGAGGGTCAGGCAAAGGCATTATGGATGGCGCCGGCGAGGCAAACCTTGAATTGTCGGATGGGAGTTTAGGGCTGGCGCTTCCTGTTTTATCAATAGAATCCATTGATCTTGATAATGTTATCATAGATATGCATTTTAAAGATAGGAAGGTAGATTTTAAACGATTCGAGTTAAAAGGTCCTCTGTTTAAAGGTAGAATAACCGGGTCTATAAGAATAAATAAAAAGTTTTCCAGGAGCGTTATTGACCTTAAAGGGACAGTTGAAATATTTTCAGGCTTTTTCAAGAACAATAGCGCCGGCCTTGAGATAATCGGGCTTATAAAAAATAAACTGAATAAAGGAAAGATTTCATTTGCTATTTATGGGACCATTGGCGCTCCTAAATATAAACTTATTTGAATTATAAATATGCCTAAGTATTTAAAAGTTTTTTTTAATCTCGTTGCCCTGTCTATAACTATATTTATTGGTGTAGATGTTTTTTACAAAATCTTGTTTGCGAAGATAGGTAATATTGAAAGAGACAGTACGGAAATTTTATTTAAATCAGACCTGAAACACAATAAAAGATTTCCCGTAAGTTATTACAGAAATATTACAGACAGGAATATTTTTAAATCAACTGACACAGGGGATAAAGCCAAAGAGAAACAAGAAATAATAGACGTTAAGACCCTGGAGCATACCTCATTGAAGATATCCCTTGTAGGGACAGTGGTGGGTGACCGGAAAAACACGTTTGCAGTGATCAAGGAAAAGAATAAAAAGAAACAGGATCTTTACAGGGAAGGAGATACTATTCAGGGCGCCTTAATAAAGGATATTTTCAGGGGTAAAATAGTCCTTAGGGTTGGAGATCGTGATGAAATTCTGACTATAGAGGGAGATAGGGCGTCAAGGACTGAGAAACAGGCCCCAGGACCTAAACCATCGGCTACTGTTGAAAAGGAGGGAACTGTAGTTGTAAGTAAATCAGATGTAGAGGATTCTTTTAAAAACGTACATGAATTATTATCTCAGGTTAGAGTAAGGCCGCATTTCAGGGACGGCCGGCCGGACGGTTTAGCAATTTCAAGTATTAAGGCAGGTTCTTTCTTTGCAAAACTGGGGCTAAGGAATGGTGATGTAGTTCAGGGGGTGGATGGAAAGAGTATAAAGAGCCCGGATGATGTGCTGGATATATATACAAAGCTAAAATCAGCATCTCAGGTAGAATTACAGATAAGGAGACGGGGCAAGTCGAAAAAAATAAACTACGAATTCAGGTAAGTGACCTCATGTACACATCCTATTTCGGCCTCAAGGAAAACCCTTTTAATCTAACACCGGATCCCCGCTATCTTTTTTTAAGCAATCATCACAGAGAGGCCCTTGACCACCTGCTTTATGGAATTAACGAGCGGAAGGGCTTCGTTGTTATTACCGGCGGGATAGGCACAGGCAAAACTACACTATGCAGAGTCTTGCTTAATAGATTAGATGATAGCACTAAAAGCGCCTTGATACTTAATTCGTTTTTATCAGACACAGAGTTATTATCGGCAATAAACAAGGAGTTTGGAATAGGTATTGGCCCACCATTAGATTCGAGAAAACAGCAAAGTGATATCCTTAATGAGTTTCTCCTTGAAAATTTTAGTTCAGGAGGAAATGCAGTTCTTTTAATAGATGAGGCCCAAAACCTGTCTCACAAGGTTCTTGAACAGATAAGAATGCTTTCTAACCTTGAAACTGAGAGGGAAAAACTTCTTCAAATTGTTTTTGTAGGTCAGCCGGAATTGAAGGAGCTTTTTGCAGCTCCGGCCCTGAGACAACTCAGCGAAAGAATTATGGTTCGTTATGAATTGAGGCCCCTTGATCAAGAGGATGTACAGAGCTATATAGAACATAGGCTAACAATAGGGGGAGCTCAAGGGGGGCTGAGGTTTACGGACGGCGCATTCAAGGCGGTTTATGCATATTCCCATGGAAACCCAAGGAGGATTAATGCAGTTTGTGACAGGGCGCTGCTAATAGCCTATACCAGGGATGAATTTGCCGTATCCAGGGGAACGGTTTTGAAGGCCATTGGTGATATTAAAGGCAGCGTAATGCCGGAATACGGAGCCGTTGATCGGCGAAGGAAAAAGATAGTATTTTTGTCAATATTCCTGGCGATACTCATAATTGTATCAGGATTTATTTTATGGACATACAGGGATGACATTTCAAGCTTTTTTAATCGCCATGTAATGGTACTTAAGTCTTCACAAGATATAAAAAAGGCGTCGTTATTTTTAGACGAACAGTCAAGCTTTCTATCTCTCTTCAGGCTTTTTAAGGAAAAGACGGCAACAGATGATAATGGAGGAGATAATAATCAGGTAGTAATTTTTTCATATTATACAGGGCCGGAAAATCTTAATATCTTTAAAAAACCTTTTATAGCGCTTTCAGCAAAATCTAAAACCCAGGACCGTTTTTTGCATGATGAAATGGATAAACGTGTTTCACCTCCCCTCTATTTTGCAATCCGTTCCGTGGCAGACAATGGTGTAGTGTTGGTTGATGCAAATGGGGAAGACAGACATGTGGCAGTAGATTTCCTTAGAAATAATTGGGGAGGGAAGGTATCCTGGATTTATCCATATGAAAACAAGGGAACGGATTTAGTCAAGGGTGTTAGCGGGCAGGAGGTGACAGAGGTGCAGAAAACTCTGAAAGATATAGGATACCTTGTTAAAACAACAGGAATTTATGATGAATTAACCTTTCGTGCTGTAATGAAACTGCAGGAGTCTATAGGACTGGTTCCGGACGGGATTGTTGGCCCCAGGACTAAGGCCTTGTTTTACCAGATACGGAATTGACGATGAGCTATATCAATGAAGCATTGAGAAGGGCCCAGGGGGAGAAGGATGCCGGAAATTTTAAGAATAAGGGAATTTTATCGGAGACAGGGAGAAAACCTGTTTTTATGTCAGGAAGGTGGTTATGGATAAGCCCTGCTTTGTTAATTTTACTTGCTTTTGCCCTTTATTCATGGTTGGATTTCAGGGGTAAAACATCGCAGCCCGTTTCTGAAATAAAAGAATCTACGGCCACTCCATTTATAGAGTCTATGACAAGTGCGAATGATTTTTATGAAAAGGCTCGGTTTTTCCATAAAAGTGGTCGCCTGAGTGATGCAAGGGTATGCTATCAGAAGGCATTGATGCTTGATCCGGAGCATGTTCCTGCATTGAATAATATAGGTGTTATTTATATTCAGGAGGGGAATTATTCTGCAGGCAAAAAAAGCCTTGAAAATGCCGTAAGATTGAAACCTGCGTATGCCGACCCATATTACAATCTGGCGTGCCTCTATGCCCTTAAGGGGCAGGAAATGGAGGGTCTGGAAAATCTAAAAAAGGCGGTTTTTCTAAATAAATCTGTAAAGGAGTGGGCCAAAAAGGACAAGGATTTAGGAAAAATAAGGGAGTTGCCGGGATTTAAAGAGATTATAGGAGATGGTGAGTTATCCATACCAGGGAATAGCGCTGAAAAATAAAAATACAATGAAAGAAACTTATAAATTTCATAAGAAGTTACAACCCAACAGGACAGGGAAGTCTCTTTTTTCGGCCGCAAATATTATGCCTCATTTCATGGGGTGCAGATAACATTAAGTATTCTGCCCAGGAAAATTTAAAGGTTATTCTCTCATGGCAATACCATAAAAGATACACGGTTCTGCTTACCTTTGTCTTGAGAAACAAA